>JAJYGM010000808.1 GCA_021785095.1 Actinomycetes bacterium | reverse complement strand
AGACGAGCTCGACGGTGGCCCAGTGGCTCGGCTTGCGGCACTCGACGGGCTCGAGGCAGAGCTGGACCGAGCCTTCGGTGGCACCGCCAGCCAGCCCGTCTTCCGGGGCCTCCAGTCGACGATCGCAGAGCTCCATCTCGACCGTCGACCGTTCGCCGACCTCATCGACGCCAACCGTGTCGACCAGCGCGTGTCGCGCTACGCGACCTTCGACGAGCTGCTCGGCTACTGCGAGCTGTCGGCGAACCCGGTGGGCAGGCTCGTACTGGCAGTCTTCGGACAGAACACCCCGGAGAACGCGCGACTCTCGGACCTCGTGTGCTCCGGGCTGCAGATCGTGGAGCACCTGCAGGATGTCCGGGAGGACGCCGATCGTGGACGCATCTACCTGCCTGAGGAGGACTTGCGCCGGTTCGCGGTCGACGGCGGGGCGCTGTCCCGAGAGGGTGCGGCTCCCACGACGGCCGCAGCCATCCGGCGCCTCGTCGCGTTCGAGGCCGGCCGCGCCCGAGGCATGCTGCAGGAGGGCGCGTCGCTCGTCCGCCGGCTCAAAGGCTGGCCGGCCAAGGTAGCGGTGGCCGGGTTCGCCGGCGGCGGCCTCGCCCAGGTCGATGCGATCGAGCAGGTCGAGTACGACGTCGTCAACCGTACGGCGAAGGCCTCGAGCACACAGGTGGCGACATGTGCAGCGCGTCTGCTGCTCGCCGGCGCGAAGAGGTCCGGCTGATGCCGGCCGACATCGTTGCCGCGTACGCAAGGTGCGAGGAGATCACCCGGCGCGAGGCGAAGAACTTCGCCTACGGCATCAGGCTCCTCGACCCGGCGCGCCGGCGGGCGATGGCGGCGCTCTACGCTCTCGCCCGCCGGATCGACGACATCGGCGACGGCACGGCTCCCGTCGATGAGAAGCTCGAGCGGCTCGAGGACGTGAGATCCTCCGTGGCAGCGGTCCAAGCTGGCGACGTCCCCGAGGGCGATGCCGTGCTCATCGCCCTCGCCGACGTGTCCAAGAGCTTTCCCGTCCCGCTCGCGGCCTTCGGCGAGCTCATCGACGGTTGCGAGATGGACTGCCGTGACACGACTTACGAGACGTTCGACGACCTCGTGATCTACTGCCGTTGCGTCGCCGGATCCATCGGACGGCTGTCGCTCGGCGTCTTCGGCACCGACTCGGGCAGCCTGGAACGCGCCGAGCACCTCGCCGACACCCTCGGTGTCGCGCTCCAGATCACGAACATCCTGCGCGACATCGTGGAAGACCGGACGACGATGGGCCGCGTCTACCTCCCTCGAGAGGATCTCGCCCACTTCGGCTGCGAACCCGACGGGACCGGGACGCGGGAGGCCATGAGCAGGGTCATACGTGTCGAAGCAGAGCGGGCCCGGGAGCGATACGACGAGGGTCTCCAGCTGCTGCAGCTCCTCGATCACCGCAGCCGTGCCTGTGTCTCCGCGATGGCAGGCATCTACCGGCGCCTGCTGTCGCGGATCGAGGCTGATCCCGCAGCTGTGCTTGAGCGCCGCGTGTCGCTGCCGACGTGGGAGAAGGCGTGGGTGGCAGCTCGAAGCCTCGCGGGAGCCGGCGCATGAGCGCGGGCGATCCCGGGCCGCGGGTCGTGGTCGTGGGTGGCGGCCTAGCGGGCCTGAGCGCCGCAGTCGCCTGTGCCGACGGTGGCGCCGCCGTGACGCTCCTCGAGGGGCGGCCGCGCCTCGGCGGTGCGACGTGGTCGTTCAATCGGAAGGGGCTCGCCTTCGACAACGGCCAGCACGTCCACCTGCGCTGCTGTGAGGCCTACCGCGGGTTCCTGTTGCGACTCGGCACTTCGCACCTCGCCCCGTTCGACGGTCCGCTCGCCATCCCGGTCCTCCGGCCGGCCAGTTCCGGCGGCGGCGCGCCGGCGACGGCATGGATCCGGCGCGACGACCTGCCGGCTCCGCTCCACCTCGGGAGATCGCTCCTGTCCTACAGGCACCTCTCGCCGCTCGACCGGCTGCGGCTGCCTCCGGCGGCCTTCGGCCTGCGCAACGCCAGGCTCGACGACCCGCGCCTCGACACCCTGACCTTCGGCGAGTGGTTGCGCAGCCACGGCCAGAGCGACCGCGCGATCGAGCGGTTGTGGGACCTCATCACGCTTCCTACGACGAACCTCCGGGCGCGCGAGGTCTCGCTGTCACTGGCTGCCAAGGTCTTCCGGACCGGCCTCCTCACAGACACCTCGGCGGCCGACATCGCCTGGTCGGCCGTCCCGCTGGCCGAGCTCCACGTGGAACCGGCGCGGCGGTTGCTCGAGTCACTCGGCGCGGAGATCCGCCTCAAGGCTCGGGTGACCGAGCTCGTCCTCGCCGGCCGGGGCGCGGTGCGCGGTGTGGCGACCGAGGACGGGATCCTCGAAGCGGAGGCCGTCGTGCTGGCAGTGCCTCACGAGGCGGCTGCTCAGCTCCTGCCGCCGCCGGCCGTGACGGCCGGGCGTGCTGCTGACCTTCGCCTGCTCGGCACGTCGCCCATCGTCAACGTCCACATCGTGTTCGACCGGAAGGTGATGGAGCATCGAATCGCTGCCGCCGTCGACTCGCCGGTCCAATTCGTCTTCGACCGCACCCGTGCCGCCGGCATGGACCCGGCCGACGGCCAGGTGGTCGCGATCTCGCTCTCCGGGGCGGACGTCGAGATCGGACAACGCCCCGAGGTCCTGATCGACCGCCAGCTCGAAGCCTTCCGCACGCTCTTTCCGCTGGCAAGGCGAGCGGAGGTCGTCGACGCCGTGGTGACCCGCGAGCACGACGCCACGTTCCGTGGCGTGCCGGGCACCCGGTCGCTCCGCCTCGGCGCGCGCACGGCTATCCCGAACCTGGCACTGGCGGGAGCGTGGACCGACACGGGCTGGCCGGCGACCATGGAAGGAGCGGTGCGCAGCGGGCGGGCGGCAGCCGACGTCGCTCTCGCATCTCTCGGCCACACCAGAACCCCTGATGCCGAGGAGGTGATCGCGTGATCCCCATCCGCTCCGTCCCCGAGGTCCTCGCTCGGGCACGCGACCTGTCGGCTCCTGCCATCGAAGCGGCGCTCGAGCGCCTCTCGCCCGAGGTCCGCCTTGCCGCGGAGTACCACTTCGGCCTCGTCGACGAGGTGGGGCACCGAGTCGCGGCAACCTCGAGCGGCAAGGGCGTTCGGCCCGCGCTCGCCGTCCTCAGCGCAGAAGCAGCCGGGGCCACAGCCGAGGTCGGCGTGCCGGGCGCCGTCGCGGTGGAGCTCGTGCACAACTTCTCGCTCATCCACGACGACGTGATCGATTGCGACCGTGAGCGGCGGCACCGCCCGACGGTCTGGGCGATCTGGGGCGTCGGCCGAGCCATCATCGTCGGGGACGCGCTCCTCGCTCTTGCGCAACAGGTCCTCCTCGACACCGATGCGCACCAGTTCCACCTGCGATCGGGAGCCGGTGGCGGTACCGGCGGAGCAGCGGCACGCTGCCTCGCGCAGGCGACGGCCGACATGATCGCGGGGCAGGCCCTCGACATGGCCTTCGAGTCGCTCCCCGGGATCGACGTCGACCGCTGCCTCCTGATGGAGGCCGGGAAGACGGGGGCGCTGCTCGGATGTGCCTCCTCACTCGGCGCCATCCTGGCCGGAGCGCCCCCGGCGACGACCGACGCCTTGCGAGAGTTCGGCGTCCAGCTCGGCCTCGCCTTCCAGGCCGTCGACGACCTCCTCGGGATCTGGGGCGACCCGCGCCAGACCGGGAAGCCGACGGGCAACGACATCCGCCAGCACAAGAAGACGCTGCCCATCGCGGCGGCTCTGGCGAACGCGGACGGCCGCGCAGGTGAGCTCACACACTTGCTCGAGCTCGTCGAGCTGTCCGACGACGAGGTCGCCCGTGCGACTGCGCTAGTCGAGCTGTGCGGGGGGCGTGCCGTCGCGATCGACGAGGCAGACGGTCGTCTCGCAGCTGCGCTGGCTTCCCTCGATCACGCGGGGCTCGATGCGCGGGCGCGGGACGAGTTGGGAGACATCGCACGTTTCGTCGTGGCGAGGGAGTTCTGATGGAGGTGGGCGCCGAGGGCCGCTTGGACGCGGCCCGCTCGACGCTGCAGCGCGCGCAAGAGCACCTGTTCGGGCTGCAGTCGGCCGCCGGTTGGTGGAAGGGCGAGCTCGAGACGAACGTCACCATGGACGCGGAAGACCTCCTCCTCCGGGAGTTCCTCGGGATCAGGACCGCCGTCGAGACGATGGAGAGCGCGAACTGGATCCGCTCCCAGCAGCGGTCGGACGGGACGTGGGCCGCCTTCTACGAGGGCCCGGCCGAGCTCTCGACCTCGATCGAGGCCTACGTGGCCCTGCGCCTGGCTGGCGACGACCCGTCCGAGCCGCACATGGCGAAGGCTGCCGCGTTCATCCGTGAAGCGGGCGGTCTCGAGCGCTCCCGCGTGTTCACCCGGTTGTGGATGGCGCTCTTCGGTCTGTGGCCGTGGGGAGATGTGCCGGCACTCCCACCGGAGGTCATCTTCCTCCCACCGTGGTTCCCGCTCAACATCTACGACTTCGCGTGCTGGGCGCGCCAGACGATCGTCGCGCTGACGGTCGTCGCAGCGCATCGTCCTGTCCGGACGCTTCCGTTCGGGATCGAGGAGCTGCGGTCGGGACTGCCCCCCAAGGCGCCCGAGCCGCTTCGGACCATGCGCGGCGCCTTCCACCTGCTCGACCGCGTCCTTCATCGTTGGGAAGCCCTTGCGCGCCGACGGCTCGTCAGGGCGACCGTGCGTGAGGCTGCTCTCGTTGCGGCGGAGCGATGGATCGTGAAGCGGCAGGAGGCCGACGGGTGTTGGGGCGGCATCCAGCCGCCGTGGGTGTACTCGCTCATGGCGCTGCACCTGCGCGGGTACGCACTCGACCATCCGGTGGTCGAGCGGGGCCTGGCAGGGCTCGACGGTTTCACGATCCGGGAGAACGGGATGCGCCGCCTCGAGGCGTGCCAGTCGCCCGTCTGGGACACGGCGCTCGCGCTCGTGGCTCTCGGCGATGCCGGCGTGGGTCTCGAGGACGAGCGGGTGGTTCGCGCGGTCGAGTGGATCTCCGGGGAGGAGATCCGGGTCAAGGGCGACTGGGCTGTCCGGCGCCCGCGCCTCGAGCCCGGAGGCTGGGCGTTCGAGTTCGCCAACGACAACTATCCCGACGTTGACGACACGGCTGAGGTCGTCCTCGCCATGCGCAAAGTCGGTGTGGGACCT
>JAJYGM010000422.1 GCA_021785095.1 Actinomycetes bacterium | reverse complement strand
CCGCCGGCGTCCTCTTTCCACTGGTCGACACGATCGAGGTCTCAGCCGGCACGGACGTCATCCGCCAGGACGAACCGGGCATCGGGCTCTTCATCGTCGAGGAGGGGCGGCTCGAGGCAGTACGAAGCGAGGAGGGGGTCGACTCCCGCATCGGCTACTTCGGCATCGGTGACCTGTTCGGCGAGCGTTCCCTCCTCTCGGCCGAGCCAAGCGTGGCGACCGTCCGCTCGCTCACCGCGTGCCGCCTCTACTTCGTCGATCCGGCTGCCTTCGAGCACCTCTGCGAAGCCCTTCCCGCCTTCGGCCGGCGGGTGCGGGAGGTGGCGGAGGGACGTGACTTCCGAACCGCCGCTCGGCTGCCGCTCGACTTCGCGAACGAGATCCTGCCGGGCGGTCTCGCCCCCTCCACCGACGGGGGCGCCGATGAGGCCGGTGAGCCTTCGTCGGCCGGCCGGGATGCAACCAAGCCCGGCCTGCCACCCTCAGCAGGCGAAGAGCAGGCTGGATCTGCCGGGCGATCCCGCTACCGCCTCGGACCGGGGCGCCGGCGCCGCTTCCCGGTGGTGCAGCAGATCGACGAGATGGACTGCGGCGTCGCATGCCTCGCGATGGTCGCCACATTCCACGGGATCAAGGTGTCGACCGCATCCCTGCGCGACCTCGCAGGGACAGACGTGACGGGGACGACGCTGCGCGCCATCACCGAGACGGGACGCAAGCTCGGCCTCGAGGTCGAGCCGAGGAAGGTCTCACGCCACCAGGTGCCGCGGATCCCGCTGCCGTCGGTCATCCACTGGAGGCAGAACCACTGGGTCGTGCTCACCGAGGTCGGGGAAGACCGAGCGGTCATCGCGGACCCGGCGGTCGGGCTGCGCCGCGTCAGCCGGGACGAGCTTGCCGAGGCATGGGACGGCTTCGCCGCGGTCGTCACCCCGACAGGGAGGCCTCCGGAGGTCCCGGGTGGAGCGCCGAACCTGCGCTGGATCCGCCCCTTCCTCCGCTCGCACCGGCGGGCGCTCTTCATCGCCCTCGGCCTTGCGCTCGTGGCAGCCGCCTGCGAGGTCACCTTCCCCCTCGTCGTCGAGGTGATCGTGAACGACGTCGTCTCCCCCCATTCGGAATCGGTCATCGACCTCTTGGCGCTCGTCATGCTCGCCCTCGTCGTCGGCGGCACCATGGCGATCCTCTTCCAGCGATTGTCGCTCGTCGGCGCGACGGCACGTTTCGATGTCGAGACCCTCGACTTCGTCACCGAGCGGCTGCTCAAGCTGCCGATGTCCTACTTCGCCGTGCGGAGGACCGGCGACATCGAGCGCCGTCTGAGCGGCGTCCGGCAGATCCGTCACATCGTCGTCCAGCTCGGCATCGAGGCCCTGAGTGCAACGACTCAGGTGCTCGTCGGCATCGCGATCATGTTCGTGCTCTCCCCCGTCCTCGCCGCCATCTTCCTCGTGGCTGCACCGCTCTATGCCCTGGCGATGCGGTACTCGGCACAACGCCTCCGGCCCCTCTATGCCGGCATCGAGGAGAGCTTCGGGCGCTACCAGTCGGACCAGGTCGACCTCCTGAAGGGGATCGAGACGGTGAAGTCGACCGCTACCGAGGACGGGCTGCGAGCACGGCTCAAGCGGGTGTTCGCCGACTTCACGTCGCGCACGATGGCATCCCACCGCACGATCGCCGGCTACGGCGCCGCCCTCCAGCTGGTGTCGCTCACGACCTACGGGGTGTTCGTCTTCCTCGGCGCGATCGAGGTGCACGACCACGCTCTCAGCCTCGGCGCCTTCGTCGCCTTCACGACGCTGGTCATGCTCACGACGAGCCCGCTTCTCGTCCTCCTCAACATCTGGGACGACGTGCAGGTGTCGTCGGTGCTCCTCAACCGCATCGCAGACGTCCTCGAGCACGAGCCGGAACAGGGCGAGGGGCGTGACGACCTCCTCCCCGTGCCGACTCTCGAAGGCCACGTCCGGCTTGCCGAGCTGACCTGGCAACCTCCGACTGCGGACAGGCCGATCATCTCCGGAGTCAGCCTCGAGGTGATGCCGGGAACGACGGTCGGGATCGTAGGTCGCTCCGGCTCGGGAAAGTCCACGCTGCTGCGCCTCCTCGCCGGTCTGATCGAACCGACGTCGGGCGCGATCTACTTCGACCGGACCGAGTCGACGAGGCTGGACTACGGCGAGTTGCGCCACCGTGTCGGTGTCGTCCTCCAGCAGCCCTACGTCTTCTCCGCCACGATCGCCGAGAACATCGCCCTCGGCGACGATTCGCCGGATTTCGACGCCGTGAGGTCCGCCGCACACGTGGCCGATCTGGCCGAGCTCGTCGAGCGGTTGCCGCTCGGCTACGACACCCTCGTCGGCGATCACGGGCTCCCGCTCTCGGGGGGCCAGGCACAGCGGCTCGCCATCGCCCGAGCCCTCTACCGCAACCCGCCGCTCCTGCTCTTCGACGAGGCGACGAGCGCCCTCGACACCGAGTCGGAGGCGATTGTGAAACGCAACCTGGAACAGCTGTCGCACGGGCGCACTTCGTTCGTCGTCGCACATCGGCTGAGCACCGTGCGCAACGCGGACCTGATCGTCGTGCTCGAGGCGGGCCGGCTCGTCGAGAGGGGCACGCACGACGAGCTCATGACCCGCGAGGGCATCTACTTCTACCTCTACTCCCAACAGGCGATCGAGTGACACGATGAGTACGAATACGCACACCTGACCCCTTCTCAGCGGGGGATCGAGGGCTTACCCTTCAGCCAGTTGATCTGCAAACACCCAAATAGGAGGAACAGAGATGTCCGACGAGACCCAAGAGGAAAACGAGACAGAGCTCGACGAGGACCTGTCCATCGACGAGGAGAGCGCGGACAAGGTGAGCGGCGGTGTGAGAGCGACTGTCACGGAGCACCGCGAGCTCCGCGAGCTCCGCGAGCTCTAGATCGACTCTGTCGACGAGTGATCTGACCATCGGACCGGGCTCGGAGGCGCAACGAGGGAGCGCCGAAGAGACCGAGGTCCCATTCCTCCGCTGGCTGAACGACGACGAGGGGGCTGACCTCGAGCCGATCAGCCGGCGGAGGACGTTTTCGCGTGGCGACATCGTCTTCCGCGAGGGCGAGCCCGGGACCGAGGTCATGGTGCTGCGCACCGGCCGGGCCAAGGTGTGCGCCCGCCGGGCCGGCCACGAGGTGATCCTCTCCGTCCTCGACCCAGGCTCGCTCCTCGGAGAGCTGAGCGCGATCGACGGGTCGCCCCGCTCGGCAACGGTCATCGCCCTCGAGCCGGTCGAGATCGACGTGATCGACCTCGAGGAGTTCTCCGAGTTCCTCCTCGGCCACCCCCGTGTGCCGACGGAGCTGCTGCGGCTGCTCTCTAGTCGCATTCGTTCCCTCTCGACGCGCCAGCTCGAGTTCGGCACGGCCGGCACGCTCACGCGGGCGTGCGCCACGATTGCGCGCCTCGCGGACCGCTACGGCGTCGAGGGCGACGGCCGGTTGACGATCGACGCTCCGCTCAGCCAGCAGGAGATGGCCTCGTGGTCCGGCATGTCCCGCGAGGCGCTCGTGAAGGCGCTCCACCAGCTGCGCAGCCTTGGATGGATGACGGTCGAGGACCACACGCTCGTGCTCCTCGACCCGGATGCGATCCGCCGACGGGCACGGCTGGACTGAGGCGCCGGGATGCGCGTCGCATCCTGCGAGCCGAGTGCCGGCGCGAGCGTTCGCTCAGATCGGCAGGCCCTCCGCCCGCGCAACCGGGAAGTACCGGTGGTGGTGGGCACCGGTGATCTCGACGACCCCGCTGCCGACGCGCCCGTCGTCCATCGTGACCGTGCACAGGTGTTGTCCGCCGCCGCGGGGACCGTACGGCATCGCCCACCGCCCCTCGACGGCGAGCTGCCAGCGTCGCCCGTCTGCCAACACCACCTCGGCGCCGCCGCCGAGCCCTCGCACCAGCTCGCCGAGCTCTCCGTACTCGACGGCGTCGCCGCCCTCGCCCAACCACTGGAACTCGTGCCGCAGGTCGACGATCGGCACCGGCTCCCCGCCTCCCGCCGGGGCGAAGCACCCGTCGGTGAACACCCGCGCCCCGTTCGCGAGCTCCCAGTGCCATGCGCCGATCATCCCGTCCGGGAGCTGGAGGGCGAGCCACAGCCACATCGGGCAGCGGACGTGGTCCCGGATGCCCCACGAGTGGTCACGCTGGCCCCACCACCCGTTGATCTCCCGCCGCCCGTCGCCGCTCGCGTACCAGCCGTCGAACCAACCGGACTGGACCATCTGGCTCTGGTCCCAGATGATCTCGTGGCCGGCCTTCATCGTCCCCCGGCGCATGCAGTAGGGCGCCGTCCGTGCCCGGAAGACGAGATCCAACTCGGGCGCTGCGACCGACAGACCCTCGGGCTTTGATCGCGACGCGTCGACGCTCAGGTGCACCCGCTCGTAGGGCTCCTCGACGTCGATCCGGACCGGACCGGCGAGGTTCTCGTGAGGGTCGGTGCCGTACGACCGCTCGTGCAGCGCGAACACGTGTGAGCCGCCGATCCTGCCCATCTGGTACGAGTCGAGCCGCTCGCTCGCCGGATAGGTCGCCAACGTCAGGATCAAGACGTCTCCGTCGTGGCCGGCCGGGGGGTGAAGCACGTAGAAGTAGCTCTCGCGCCAGTGCTCGTGGTGCGTGACGACCGCCGGGAAGGGCTCCGGGATCTGGTGCGCGAGGCGCTCGTCGAGGGGCGTGAGACGCGGCATCGGATCAGTCTGCTCGGCTCAGCGCCCTCGGACCAGGTCGAGCGCGCCCCGATCGATGGCGTGGAGGGCGTGGCGCTCCGCCATCGTGGCGAACATCGCCCGGCTGCGCGTGTCCTCGGCGACGAGCATCGCCGGCAGCACGGCCATGATGAGCCCGCCGAGTGTCTGGGCGCGGTACACCGGCTCGAGCTCGCTCCACGGCGGGGGCTCCACGCCGAGCCCTCTCAGCCGGGCGAGGTACCGATCGACGAGGGCGCCCTCGTGAGCACGCCGGGTCTCCGGTCGCAGACCGGCGCCGACGAAGTACGCGAGGTCGGACATCGGCGAGGCCTGCGCGACCGTCTGCCAGTCGACGACGGCGACCCTCGGCTCCGACCCGCCTTCAGGCCCCGGTGCCCCGAACAGCAGGTTGTCGAGGCGGAAGTCGCCGTGCACGACCGAACGAGGACCGCCCGAGGCGACGCGGCCCCAGGACTCGAACGACGCC
>JAJYGM010000459.1 GCA_021785095.1 Actinomycetes bacterium | reverse complement strand
CGCTGGCGCTGCCGCCAGGGAGGTCCGCGCCATCTCTTCGTGTGCGCGGTGCAAGTGCCGCGCTCCGGGCGGGACGCTCGAGCACGGCCGGGCTGCTGCGACCGGGGGTCGAAGTGAGCGCCGTCACGAGGGCCATGAGCGCGAGGGCGACTGCAAGGACGGCCCACGCACGAGATCCGCGCCGTTCGTCAGCCACGGCGGACTCGCCGCGCCGCGTCCGCGTGCGCTCGACGCGGTGTCGCCAGGGCGCTGCCAGGCGCCGCATTCCCACCCCTCGCGTCCGTGCCCGTCGGGCACGTGCCATCCACGCCCGAACACGGTAGCGCGATGTTGCAATCCCCACTGCATCGCCCATGTCGAGCGGGTCTTAGGGGGGTCCGCGACGTCGGCATGGTCGATCGAGCAGCTGCTCACGCGATGAGAGCGGCGGCGGCGCGGTCTCGGCGCGCGGCGAGGAGCCGGCGCGAGTGGCCCGACCATGCCGCCAGCTCGGAGAGCGAGTAGCCGAGCACCCTGTGCGCATAGAGCACCAACGCGTCGGCGGCGTCGAGGTTCCCCCGCTCGCGTTCGATGGCGCGCGCGAGCTCCTCGACGTCGCTCCCGTCCACCGCAGCTCGCTCGGAGAGGTGGTCCTCGAAGGACACGAGACGCTCGGAGCGCTGCATGGTGCGATGGCGGACGATGCGACGGCGGAGGCGGCATCGGACCGCAGAGAGCACGTCGAGGACCGCGTACGGCCGGTCCTGGCCGATCCATTCTTCGACGACCTCCCATGCGGTGGCGATCGCGTCGAGCGTGAAGGCCGCCGAGCTGTCCCATTCGCCGCCCTGCCCCCAGCCGAGTCGCCGCCCGACACCCAGGAGCCCCGGGGTGAGCGCCTGGACGAGCGCACGCGGCACCAACGGGTGGACGCACCCGGAGCGCAGCATGGCTCTGAACAATGCGGCTGCGCGAGCGCGTTCTTCGGGCCCGCGTCCCGCGCCCCGGGCAGAAGGAGCAGTGCCGACGAGCGTGTCGACCAGGTCGCCCAGGTCCCGGGCGCCGACGGCCCCCACGTCTGGCTCGGCGCGTACCAGGGCGGACAGCGCGTCGCGCGACGACGCGGTACGTCGTCGGGACTCCCAGTCCTGTTGAAGGCGGTCGAAGGGGCGGAGCGCGTCGGTCGTCATAGGGTGGCGAGAGTGCGCAGCGGTGCTCCCACCGGAGCTCCCACCGTTGCTCCCACCCGTCGTCTGCTGACGGAAAAGGACCGCGTCCAGGCGCGCCGGCACGCTGCGGGTCACCCGCGGGCCTCCTCGTGGTCCACGAGTCGGCGACTACAGTGCGCCGGGATGGACATAGAGGACTTCTACGACGCAGACACGCGACGGCGGAGCTCCGTCGAGGTGGAGCTCGGCCAGGACTGGCGGGACGCCCACGGCGTCCGCTACGAGCTGAGCTGGATCGAGGACACCGGGGAGCTCTACGTGATGCGCGAGCCTGTGCCGTCAGGATGGGCGACACCTTTCGGCGGCATCCACGTGCGTGGTGCGCACAGCGCCGACGAGAAGGAGCTCGAGGGGATGTCGGTGGCAGTCGTCGCGACCGTGGTGACCCGCGAGGAGCTCGAGGCGCTGCTCGACGGCTGGCAGCGGGCAATGGAGGGTCCCGACAGCGTGGCGTGGCTGGTGAACCGGCTCCGTGAGCGCGGCGTCCTGTCGACCGACGCCACGGTCGCACCCTGACGGCATGCGCGTCGTCGTCGACCTCGACAAGGTCGTCGTCGTCCTGCGCGAGGTCGGCGACGTGACACGGGCCACGGTGGAGGTCGTTGCGCCGGCCCGGGCGAGCGGCGCGCGTGAGGCGACAGTGCACCGGTTGGCCGACGTGCTCGGTGCGACGAACGTCGGCACCCTCGATCCCGACGGTGCGGCTCGCCTGCGCACGGAGGCGGTGCGGTTCCACGCGGCCGGGGACGTGGACGAGGACTGGGAGCGCCGGTTCGCCGCAGCATGCGAGAAGGACGGCGGCGACGGCGACGTCGTGCGCGCGCGGGTGATCTGGCCCGAATCGACCGCAGGGCTCGAGGGCTGACTGCCTACGTGTGGGCGTGCGCTGGCGGGATCGGCGACGCGTACCCCGAAAGGGGCGCGTTCGACCCCGTGATGTCCGCCTTGTACTGGTCCGTCCCTGGCTCGACCACGCTGAACCCCGTGCGGTCCCCGTCGCCGTTGACGACGTCGGGCCCGCGTGCTCCTGGCTGATAGCCGGTCACGATCGCGACGTGGCTGGCGGTCCCCGCTGCGGGGTCGAGCCCGTAGACGGCGGCGTCGCCCGGCTGCGGCGTGTAGCCGCTCCCGGCCGGGTGCCACGTGCCGTGGGCGACCGCCCAGAGGTAGAAGCTTCCCGACGCGGCGTTGATGTCGGCCGATGTGTACCCGTATGTGAACCGGGCGCCGGCCTTCCTCCATACCCATGCCGCGAAGTCCGCGCACCACTCCTCGCTGCGCAGGCCGTGGCCGCACGCTGTGCCTGCACCCCAGTAGGCGCTGAACTTATTACAGTACGAGTGCGATGGGTTGGTGTGGTAGCCGAGCTGGGACTCGGCGATCACTACGACGTGGGCGCGAAACCCTGTGGATGGGAGGGGCGGCAAGCTCGACCCGCTCGATGCAACCGACCTGCTCGACCCGCTCGAGCTGCTGGACGCGGAGAGGCCGGTGGCGACGAGCCCGAGGGCGGCGACGACACCGACGATCACGAGCGCGCCGGCGCGGCGGCGGCGGACACGCGGCGATGCGCGCCGGCGTCTGGGACGGACCGCGCGCTGCGGGGATGCCGGGCGCGCCGCAGTCCACGGCGACACCGACCCCTGCGTCCGGGGACGCAGGAGGCTCGGAGGTGCCGGCGCCGTCCGTTCCGATCTCCCGGCGGCCAAGGCACCCGGGGTCCGACGGCGGTGTACGCGAGGATCTTGCAGCGGTGGCAGCGGCGCTCCTTCACTCGGTCTCAGCTGTGTGCGGCGAGGATGCGGGCGGCTGCGCGTCGCAGCTGCCCGCAGCTTCCCTGCGTCTGCTCGAGGCCAACGATACCGACGCGCGATCGACCTTCGGAGCCACTGGCCGGCGGCGCGGGGCACGAGCGCATGGACGAGCTTGTCTTCGAGCCCCGGCGCGTCGGCTCAGCCTCCTGTTGGGGCTCGCGCGGGGGCTGTTCCAGGTGTCGGTCCACCGGGGACCGGGGACTGCGATGTCGGGTTCTGCGCCGCTGCGCACTGTGCCCGCAGTGCAGGGATCAGGTTCGCCTCGGACGTTCGTCCGATCTCCTGGAGGGTGGTCATGAGGGGATTGAATGCCGGGTTCGCCGAGGTCGCCCTCGCGGCGAGCGGCAGCGCCTCGGCGAGCTGCGCCGCCGCCTTCTCCACCTTCGAGCGGGCTGCCGCTGCGGTCGTCGCATGCTCGGCCTCGGAATAGAGGCGGATCGAGGTGCCGACGTGCCCGCATGCTGCGAGGGCGAGAGAGCTGCCGGCGTGTGAGCACCCTCCGAGCAGCAGCGCCGCGCCGGTGGCCACTGCGATCGCTGCGGGGAGGCGGGTGGGGCGCAGGCGGCGTCGGCGCGCAGGCGTGCCTCCGGCCGCGCTCATCCGAGCCAGGTCTCGGCAGCCTCGAGCAGGAAGCGGCTGACCGCGAGGCATCGGTCGAAGACGTCGCAGAGCAGCTCTTCGCCCGCGAGCACGCGGGCGAGGGACACGGCATGGCGTGCGACGATGTTCAGCCTGCGCTCGGGGCCGTCGGTCGCAGACGCGAACGAGTCAATGGCCGACACCTCGAGCGGGAGCTCGATGCCGCCGATGCCCGCGAGGTCGATTGCCAGGCGGAGCAGGTCAGGGCCATGGGGCAGCGGAGGGAGCGCCCAGGTGAAGGTCAGGGGGAAGTGGAAGTCGTCGGGAGGCTCCTCGTCGTCGGAGAGCTCCATCACCACGTCTTCGAAGGAGAGCAGCACCCGCGGGTCCACCTCGAGCGCGAGGTGCAGGTCGAGCGGTCCTCCGCACCCCTCCTCGGGGTGGAGGTCCACCTCCCAGACCTGGCGCAGGGAGTACGTCTCGACGAAGTGCCGCTCGTCGTGGACGTGGAACCCGTGATCGACGGAGTGGTCTTTCAGGTCGGCGACGTAGCCGGCGACGTCAATGGCAGCCACAGTGGGTAGAAGCCTAGGGGGCGCCTCTAGCACCCGCGATCCGCTGCCGGCGCGCGAGCCGGACGCCCCTGAGCGCAGTGGTGGCGCGCTCACAAGAGGCGCCGGGTCCGATCCCGCCGGTAGTGTCCCCCAGGTGAGCGGACCGGTCGGCGACCCTGAAGAGCTGCTTTCGGTGCTCGACGAGGCAGCCCGCTCGGTGTTGAGCGCGCTCGAGCGGATCGACCCTGCCGACCGCCGCCGGTCCGGCACGCGTCCGGGCCAGTACGCCCTCGACGTCGTGGCCGACGACGCGGTGTGCGCAGTCCTTCATCGCGCGGGCCTCGCGGTGTTCTCCGAGGAGTCGGGGCGGACGGGTCCGTCGTCCCCGCTCCTCGTGGTCGTCGACCCTGTCGACGGCTCGACCAACGCCGCGATCGGTATCCCGTGGTACTCGACGAGCTTGTGCCTGCTCGACGAGACGGGAGCGCTCGCGGCGCTCGTCGTCCACCAGGTCACGGGCGCTCGTTACCACGCCATCCGGGGACAGGGCGCCTTCCGAGACACCGTCGCGCTCCGACCTTCCGGGACCGCCGAGCTCGACCACGCGGTGATCGGCATCTCGGGGTTCCCCAGCACCTACCCTGGCTGGTCGCAGTTTCGCGCGCTCGGGGCCGCGTCCTTGGACATCTGCGCCGTGGCTGAAGGCATCCTCGACGGCTACCGGGTCGCCGGGCGCTCCTCGCTGTCCGTCTGGGACTACGCGGCCGCGGTGCTCGTCTGCACCGAGGCCGGCGCCGCCGTGGCCGAGCACGGCGGGCGCGAGCTCCTCGTCCGGGACGCGTCGCCACGCAGGCCGGTCGTCGCGGCCACCGCGCCCCTGCTCGCGCAACTCGTGGCCGCGGCGCTGTGACGCAAGGGGACGGAGCGGAGGAGGTATTGCGCGGCGGAGGAGGTCCAGCGCAGAATTGACTGCTTCCTCGGGCTGCGGACGTACCGTCCCACGCAGGGCTCGGCGTGCTCCAGGGGCGTTTAGCTCAGTCGGTAGAGCAGCTCGCTTACAACGAGCAGGTCGTCGGTTCGATCCCGGCAGCGCCCACCAGATCTGTCACGGCGCGAGACGCC
>JAJYGM010000261.1 GCA_021785095.1 Actinomycetes bacterium | reverse complement strand
GGCCGACTTCCTGCAGCCATGGTCGCCCGACTTCTCAACATCACCCCCAACACCGCGGTCCGCTGGGTTCGCACGGCTGGTGGTGACTGGAGCACCTACGCCGCGCAACTCGCTCGACGCCACTGACACTGATTACGACGTATGTCGAGTTCCGTTCTCTCGCTGGGGGATCCATGAAGAACTCGACGTGGTTCGATAATCGCCGACTACCAGTACCCAGACCGGGGCGACGACCAAGGAACTGATGGCCCGGCTCGGCCACTCGAGCACCCGGGCAGCGATGGTCTACCAGCACTCCTCGGCCGAGCGGGACAGGCGCATCGCCGAGCGCTTGGGGGCGATGGTGGATCAAGAGCGTCGCCGGGTCCGGGAAGCGACCGCCGAGACCTACCCAGCTCGTGGGGCACGGGTGGGGCACGACAGCCCGTCGGGAGCGCCCCGACCGGCCCCCGGACAGCAAGAAAGGCCCTGTGACCAGGGCCTTCCTGCGTGGTCGGAACCGGCGTCGATCCGGTGACCTCGCGCTTTTCAGGCGCGCGCTCTACCAACTGAGCTACCCGACCGTGGTGTCGCGAGAGAGCGTACCGCGCCCCGGTGGGCTCGAGGATCGGGCGATCCTCCCCACCGGGGCGTCACACTGGCGGACCTGACGGGATTTGAACCCGCGACCTCCGGCTTGACAGGCCGGCGTGCACTCCGAGCTGCACCACAGGTCCCAGCTGGGCTGAGCACCTCGGGGTCCCACCAGCTCGGAGAGCGAACGGGCAGGTCCTCGATCACTGCGCCCTCAGATCCTAGTGGCTGGCAGGCGGGACCGGAGACGGCCGGAGATGGCCGTGCGCGATGACGCGACAATGGGGACATGGCAGCTGGGCCCCACCTCGAGACCTCCCTTGGCACGACCCGCAGCGGACTCATCGGCGCCCTCGTGTTGCTCCCGGTCCTGGTTGTCGCCGCCTACGTCGAGGTCGTGGCGGCGATCGCCGACTCCCTGGACGACATCCAGGCGAAGTCACACCACGCGACCGGACCGCTGTGGCTCGGGATCTTCGCAGTGCTCGGCATCGCCGGGCCCGTCGCGGCAGGGCTCACGGCCTGGCACACCAAGACCGAGGGACGAAGCTCGTGGCAGGCGGTCCTGCGGGGAGAGATGGCGTTCGTCCTGGTCGGGGTACCCGCCGCCTTGCTGCTGCTCGTGGCATGACCACGGCGCCGACGGTCAAGCTGCCACCGGTCGAGGAGTTGCGAGCCGGGGAGCTCGTGCTGCGCCCCTGGCGGCCCGACGACGTTCCGGTGATCGAGGCCCTGGTGCTGCGGAACCTCGAACACCTGCGGCCGTGGATGCCGTGGGTGGCAGCCGAGCCTTCCCGGATCGAGGACCGCTACGCCCTCGTCGATCGCTGGCACGAGGCCGTCCAGGCCCGGACCGACTGGATCTGCGGCATCTTCGTACGAGGGGAACCCGCCGGCAGCTCGGGCCTGCACCAGCGGCGAGGGCCCGGCGTCCTCGAGATCGGCTACTGGCTCGATCAGAGTTTCGTGGGCCGCGGGATCGCCTCGGCGACCGCTCACGTACTGACCACGTTCGCCTTCGCGAGCCCGGAGACGGCGGCGGTCGAGATCTGGCACGACCGGGCGAACGCCCGCAGCCGGGCGGTCCCCCGGCGGCTCGGCTACGAGCTCGCCGCCGAGGCGCCCGCAGCCGAGCCGCTCGCACCTGGGGAGGAAGGCGTCAACTGCATCTGGCGGATGACCCGGTCACGATGGCAGGAGCAACGGCGCTGTTTCGATCCGACCGTCCCGCCGGCCACCTGAGGCCCACCGGCTGCGGCGTCTCGCGACTCGGTCCCGGCCGGTGCGTACAGTGGCGCCGGTGAGGGCGATCGCGCGGGGGACCTTCGAGATCCACATGACGCCGTCGGCGCCCGAGCTGTCCGGGGCTGTCGCCCGATTCGACTTCACCAAGACCTTCCGCGGCGACCTCGAGGCTGTCGGCGCCGGGGTCATGCTGTCCGCAGGTGATCCGGGGCAGGGTGCCGCTGGCTACGTCGCCATCGAGACGGTGAGCGGACGGCTCGCCGGCCAGACGGGAGCGTTCGCGATGCAGCAGCTGGGGTCGATGTTCGGCGGCTCCCAGGTGCTGCAGTACGAGGTCGTACCCGGTTCGGGTCGCGGTGAGCTCGAGGGCATGACCGGGGCGCTCCACCTCACCGTCGACGAGGACGGCACCCACCGCTACGAGCTGGAGTACAGCGTCTGAGCCCCGTGCCGGGCGGTCGTGGCCGCCAGCGGATGTGCAGGAGCTCAGGGGCGGCGGGGGAAGTGGGGGCGCAGGCAGCGCATGGTGGCGACGAGGCCCGCCGGCGAGGCCGGCTCCGAGTCGCAGCGGCGGATCACCGCGGCCGGCAACAACCTCGGGATCGCCGCCGCGTCCGCCACCGGGAAGACGGCCGCCCGGTGCGAGAGGGTCGGGACTATGCCGAGGGCTTCGGCGAACCAGGCGACTGCCCAGCCCGGCGCCCGACCGTCTGCGACGACGACGACGAGGTCGACGCGCCAGTGCCGCAGGGATGACCGCAGTGCCCTGACCTGCACCGGGGTCGGTGGGCGTGGCAGGCCGGTGCCGAAGGAGTCGTTGTAGAGGAGCCCATTCGTGCCGCCGAGGGGGTCGACGTGCTCTGAGCGCCGGCCGTCGGCACCGGGGATGAGCGCCCGCCCGCCGACGAGTGCGAAACCGAGCCCATCGACCGCCTGCCAGTACATCGCATCCGGCACATCCGAGGAGGCATAGGGATAGGTGAGCACCGTGGTGGCCGGGGCCAGGTGCCGGGCCGCCGTCCGGAACCACGCCGGGATCTCTCCCGGGTGCATCACGAGCGGGAAGCTGTACTGCTCGGCCACCGGCACGCATGCGACCGCAGCGAGGCCGACGGTCGTGAGGGCGCCGGCCAGGGTCCCGAGCGCACCGCGGTTCGCCCGGTGCCGTGGCAGCTGTCGGAAGCCACCGGCGACGACCGTCGCGAAGCAGTCGAGCGCGAGCACCGCCAGGAGGCAGGCGGCCGACAACGTGACGAGGGCGAAGCGCCCCGGGGTGATGTCCGCCAGCACCGGGACCCGGTCGAGGTACCGCCAGAGCAACCACCACTGGGCGGAGTGTGACGAGAACGGGAGCAGCAAGACGCCAAAGGAGAAGACCCAGCAGATGAGTCCTGCCACGAGGATCGACCAGGCGACCTTGCGCTTCAGGAGAACGAACAGCGGGAGGGAGATCCCGATGACGACGACGAGCCCGATGCCGAGATAGGAGGGAGGGGGGCCCGTCGCGCCGAAGTAGCCGATCAGCCGGGCGAAGGCGGACCCTGCGTGCGTGTGGTCGCCCGCTCGGACCGAGGTCCAGGGCGAGTTGCCGTACAGGCCGATGGCAGGCCACGGAGGACCCACGACGTGGCGGGGACCGCGCAGCATGAACCACACCGGGTATGCGAGGAGCACCGCCGACACGCCGACACCGGTGCCGAACGCGACGAGGATCCGTTTCCGCCGGGCGAAGGCCGCCCGTGGGGCGAGCACGAGGGCGACGAGGAGCCCCGCCGAGGCCCCGAGCACGGTCATCGCCAGAGGCTCCGCCCCTGTGAAGTACTCGGCCGCGACGAGCACCCCGAGCAGTGAGCCCGCCACGACCGCCGAGCGCCTCCGGCCGACGAGGATCTCGTGGAGAGCCAGGAACAACAGCGGGGGGAAGAACAACCAGCTCTGGTTGAGGTGGCCCTGGGTCTCCGCCTGCACGAGGAACGGAGAGAAGCCGTAGAGGAGTCCTCCAGCGGCCCGGGGCACCCAGCGCGAGCTGAGACGGCCGCTCGCGAGGTACATCGCCCAGCCCGAGAGAACCGGCGCCGCCGTCTCTGCCACGTTGAAGGATGCCGTGGCGCCGAACAGGGCCGTCACCGGCGAGAGCAGAAAGCTCGGGAGCAGATACGAAGTGCTTGCCAGCAGGTCGGCTCCGCCCTGGCCGGCAAAGAGGCGGTTCGTGAACAGCGGATTCTGCAGGTGCCCGAGGGCGTACGGAACCCAGGCCATGAACCACACCGCCTGACCGGTGTCACCGCAGGGGCACATGACCGTGCGAGCAGGGTCCCCTGTCAGCCAGACGCGGGAGAACACGGCGATCGAGAGCCCGACCAGGAGTGCGAGCATCACGAGATGACCGGCGACCTGGGTTCGACGGAGTCGTCGTCGCGCCGGGTCGGCATTCTCACGATCTGCTGCATGAGCCCGTTCGTCGTCGGGCTCGACAACACCATCGTGAACGTGGCGCTGCCGTCGATCGGGCGAGAGTTTCACGCGACCGTCTCGGGACTGCAGTGGACGCTCGATGCGTACACCCTCGTCGTCGCCAGCCTGCTCATGCTGTCCGGGTCGATCGCAGACCGCCTCGGCCGGCGGAGGGTCTTCCAGGTCGGCCTCATCGTGTTCACCTTGGGCTCGCTCGCCTGCAGCCTGTCCTCCAGCCTCAGCTGGCTCATCGCCTTCCGCATGACCCAGGCATTCGGCGGCTCGATGCTCAACCCCGTGGCGATATCGATCATCCGCAGCACCTTCGACGATCCGCGGGAACGGGCGCAGGCGATCGGGATCTGGGGGGCGGTCTTCGGCATCAGCATGGCTCTCGGACCCGTCTTAGGGGCCTGCTCGTGCACTCGGTCGGCTGGCGTTCCATCTTCTGGGTGACCATCCCTGTCGGGCTCGCGACCGTCGTGCTCACGGCGTGCTTCGTGCCCGAGTCACGGGGATCGGGTGCCCGTCGCCCTGATCCCGTCGGTCAGCTCGTCGTCATGGTGGCACTCGCCGGCCTCACGTACGGCATCATCGAAGGCCCGCGTCACAGCTGGGCTTCCCCACTCATCCTCTTGCTGTTCCTGCTCTCGTTCACGAGTCTCGCGCTTCTCGTCGCGTACGAGCGGCGGAGGAGCGAGCCGCTCATCGAGCTGCGCTTCTTTGCCAGCGCGCCATTCTCCGGCGCCACGGTGGTCGGTGTCGTGTCATTCGCCGGACTCGGAGGGTTCCTCTTCTCGAACACGCTCTATCTCCAGGACGTCCGCCACCTGTCGGCTCCTGCCGCCGCCCTCGACACCCTTCCCGTGCCGGTGACGATGGTGCTGGGGGCTCCCGTCTCCGGCCGGCTCGTCGGCAGAGTCGGCACCCGGCCGTCCGTGGCGCTCGGGGGAGCCGGGATCGCGCTCGGCACCTTCCTGCACAGCGGACTCCAGCCGTCGACCAGATTTTC
>JAJYGM010000606.1 GCA_021785095.1 Actinomycetes bacterium | reverse complement strand
GAGCGACGCCCAGCTCGTGCTCGATCGTCTCGACCAGGCTGTCCGCTCGCAACGTCACCTCCGCAACCTCGCGGTCGACGGCGCGTGCACGTTCGCCGACGGTCACCTGGCGCTGCTCCAGGGCCGAGCGTTGCGCTCGGATCGACTCCATTCTCGCCGCGCCCGCCCGGAGACGCGCCGACTGGTCGGCGTAGGCGCGTCGGAGTGCGCCGAGCATCGCTTCGAGGCGGTCCCGCTCTCGTTGAACCGTGGGCTGGAGACGCTCGAGCGCCTTGCCCTCGAGCTCCAGGTGTTGGCGGCGCCGGGCCGCGGCCTCGCGCTCGTCCCCGTGCCCAATGAGGCGCCGCTCGATCTCGCGCTGGCGTGCCGACAGCACGCGGCGGCGCTCCGCGACGCTCGCGGCGCGCACGTCGAGGTCATGACGCTGCGCTTCGAGCCGGCGCCGCCCGTCAGCCAGCTCCTGCGCGGCCGCGGCCGCCTCCGAGGCGCGCTGTACAGCGGCCGAAGCATGCGATCGCGCGTCCGCGAGCGCGAGCTCGAGCCTCGCGAGCTCCCCATGATCGGTCTCGAGCTTCGAGACGAGCGTGGCGCGCACGTCGCTCGTCTCGTCGAGCTCCGAGGCGACGCGAGCACGCTCCTCTTCTGCCCTGCGCCGCTCCGCGGCCGTGGCAGCGCGATCCGCCTCGTGTCGGTCGTACGCCCTTGCCGCGTCGCGATCGCGGGAGGCGGCAACCTCGAGCAGGCGCCGAGACTCGGCGAGCGCCATACCCGCGCCCTCGGCGCGGGTCGCGGCCTGCGCCGCGCGCAGCTCGGCGTCCTCGACGGCCGCTGCGGTGACGATGCCGGAGGAGGAGCGCACGCGCCAGCCCGCGCCCGAGAACCGGTCTCCGTCCGGGGTCACGACGACCAGGTCAGGGCGGTCCAGCGCAAGGTCGAGCGCGGCCTCCCAATCCTCGACCCGAACCGCGCGACCGACGAGCGCGTCGAGCACGTCGTCGACGTCGGAACCGATCGGGCGCCGCAGGCGCACGTGCGGTCGAAGAGGACGCGCGCCCACGGGCAAGTCGCGAGGTAGGTCTCCGGGCACGGCGCCGGACCCGACGGGGCGGATCGCTGCTCCAGTCGGCAGCAGCGCCCCGGTCGCGCCCCGGTCGTGCAGACGCGCCAAGGCCGCGTGCGCAGCATCGCGGCCGGACACCACCACCGCCGACACCGCGGCGCCCGCGGCAGCGTCGAACGCAGCCTCCCAACCAGGGTCGATCTCGACGAGGTCGACGAGGGAGCCGATGACGCCGTCGACGTCGGACAGAAGCTCCCTCCCGCCCGCGCCCTGGAGCTCGTGGAGCGCACGAGCGAGCGCCTCGGCGCGTGCCGCGGAGCGGTGACGCTCCTGGTCTGCCGCCCGGGCCGCCTCTTCGGCAGAGGTCGTGGCAAGGCGCGCGGCCTCGTGCAGCTTCTCCGCCTCGGTGACCGCAGCGCCGAGCCGGGACGCCTCCTCCTCGAGCGCGACGCAACGCGCATCGAGCGCCTCGACCGACGACTCCAGCTGATGGGCACGCGCGCGCACCGAGGCCAGGCGCTCGCCGAGCCCCGAGATCTCGCGGCGGCCCTGCTCCACGGCCCGCTCTTGGAGCTCTGCGCGCCGACGCAGCTCGTCGACAGCCCTGCTCGCGGCGTCCAGCTCGCTCCCGTCGCCCCACCTGAGCCGGTGCGTCCCCTCCTCCGCCGCGAGCGCCGCCATGCGCCGCGCGAGAGAGTCCAGCTCGGGTGCGAGTGCAGTCTCGTCGTCGTCGACCTCGTGCAGCTCGTCCGCCAGGCGCGCAGCCTCGGCCTCGAGCGTCGACACGACGTCGACGTCCGCCGCGGCGTCGAGTGCCTGCGCGAGCGCCCTGGACCGTTCGCGCAGCAGGTTCGCCGTGCCTTTCGCGCGCTCGACCAGAGCCTGGACGCCGGCGAGCACCCCCGCGAGATCCTGCTCACGGCCCGCGGACAGCTCTGCTGTGGTCGCGGCGGCCTGCGCGTCCAGAGCCTCCAGGGACTCACGGAGCCGCTGCTCCTCGTCGGTGAGTGAAGCGAGGTCCGCCGCGGCCTTCTCCCTGCGCGCGCCGAGGGCAGCCAGCTCCGCACCGACAAGGTGCACGCGCAGGCCGTGCAGCTCAGCGGTGATCGACGCGTGCGACCTGGCTGCCGCTGCCTGGCGCTCGAGGGGCCGGATCTGCCGGCGAAGCTCCCGCACCAGGTCGCCCAGGCGCTCGAGGTTCTCCTGCGTCGAGGCGAGCCTTCGCTCCGCTCGCTCGCGGCGCCGCCGGTGCTTCAAGACACCGGCAGCTTCCTCGATCACCGCCCGCCGCTCCTCGGGGCGCGCGGTCAGCACGGCGTCGAGCTGGTTCTGCCCGATGATCATGTGCTGCTGGCGGCCGACCCCGGAGTCGTTGAGCAGGTCTTGGATGTCGAGCAGCCTGCAGGGCGTGCCGTTGATGGCGTACTCGCTGTCGCCGGAGCGGAACAACGTGCGCGTGATGGTGACCTCGGCCATGGGAACCGGGAGCTTCCCCGAGGCGTTGTCGATCGTGAGGGACACCTCGGCGCGCCCGAGCGCGGGCCGGCTCGACGTGCCTGCGAAGATCACGTCCTCCATCTTTTGGGACCGCAACGTGCGGGGCCCCTGCGCGCCGAGCACCCACGTCACTGCGTCCACGATGTTGGACTTGCCGCTGCCGTTGGGGCCCACCACGACGGTCAGCCCCGGCTCGAACTCGAGCACCGTCGGGTCCGCGAACGACTTGAACCCCTTCATGCTGAGGGACTTGAGGAACATCGGCAGCCGACCCTACCAACGGCCCGGCGCTGCGACCGGGAACCGTCGCGCTCAGACCTGGCAGTGCTCGCAGTAGAAAGTCGATCGTCCGGCGACTTTCGCCCGCACGATGGGGTTCCGGCAGCGGCGGCAGGGTTCCCCTTCCCTGTCGTAGACCTGGTGACTGCCCTGGTAGTCGCCGGCCTTGCCGAACAGGTCCCGGTACTGCTCGTCGACGAGCGTGGACCCGCGGTGCTTGATCGCATCGTTGAGGGTCTCGACCATGGCGCGGTAGAGGCGGCGGACTTCGGTCGCCGAGAGACCGTCGGACGGACGATCGTAACGAAGCCCCGCAGTGAACAGGATCTCGTCGGAGTACAGGTTGCCGATCCCCGACACGAAGTCTTGGTCCATGAGCAGCGCCTTGAGACCGGTGCGGCGCCGGCGGAGGAGCAGTCCGAAACGGTCCCAGCTCATGAGGTCCTCGATCGGGTCGAACCCGAGATGCGCGAGCTCGGGGACCTGACGCCGCAACGCGGCACCGTCGGCGCTCGCCATGCCGACAGGCAGCGACGATCCGTTGGCCACGGCTTCGTCCACCCGCGGGCTGGAGACGAACATCTCGCCGAACGTCCGGGGGTCGACGTAGCGCAGCTCGTCGCCCTGGACGAAGGTGACGACGACGTGCGTATGCCTGGGCTTGGGCTCCTTGGCACTCTTCACGCGCAGGAGTTGGCCGCTCATCCCGAGGTGGAGGACGAGCGTGTCCTTGTTGTCGAGGAAGAGGAGGAGGTACTTCCCGAGCCGACCAACCGACTTGATCGTGCGGCCCTCGAGCAGCGCACGGAACTGCTTCGCGCTCGGGTGCCGGCGGACCGAGCGACCGTTCGTGACGGCGACCGACTTGATCTTCTTGTTGACAACCTCCTTGCCCAGGTCCTGGCGGAGGGTCTCGACCTCGGGGAGCTCAGGCACGCCGCAGCTCCGAGAGGGCTTGGCGGGCGGCCTCCTGCTCGGCGTCTTTCTTCGTCCCGCCGGCGCCGGCGCCCCGCCGGACGCCGTTTACGAACACCTCCGCCTCGAACTGCCGGTCGTGGTCGGGCCCGCTTCCGACGACCACGTACCGGGGGATGCCCACTCCCTGACGCACGGTGAGCTCCTGGAGGAGCCCCTTCTGGTCGAAGTCGTCCGGCTCGGCGGCTGCCCGTTCGATACGGGGGGCGAGGAAGCCGAGGATCATCTGCTCGGCCGCCGTCCATCCTGCCTCGAGGTACAGCGCCCCGATCACCGCCTCGAAGGCGTCAGCCAGGATGGACGGCTTCGTGCGGCCCCCTGAGGTCTCCTCGCCCTTGCCCAGCAGGAGGGCGCTGCCGATGTCGAGCTCGTCGGCCACCTCGGCGAGCACACGTGCGTTGACCACCGCCGCTCGGACCTTGGCGAGCTCCCCCTCGGGCATCTCGGGGAAGCGGCGGAAGCAGTGCTCGGCGACGACCAGTCCGAGCACCGCGTCACCAAGGAACTCGAGTCGCTCGTTCGACGGAGCGCCGCCCTGCTCGGCGCACCAGCTTCGATGCGAGAGGCTCTGGTGGAGCAGCGAGGAGGCGTGCTCGTGCCCAAGGCGCTCCGCAAGCCGCGCCGTGCCGCCGCTGGTTCCCTCCACGTGGGCCCGGTCAGCTCTCTCCGAGCTTCGCGACGACATAGTCGACGGCATCACGGACGGTGCGAAGGTCCTCCAAGTCCTCGTCGTCGATGCGAAACCCGACGGAACGTTCTCCGAGCTCCTCCTCGAGCGCCTCGACGAGCTCGATGAGCGCGAGGGAGTCAGCGTCGAGGTCTTCGGCGAACGAAGAGCCCTCGGTGATCCGCCCAGGATCCGTCTCGAGGATGTCAGCGAGCTGATCCCTGATCAGCTCGAACACCGCCTGGCGGTCGAGGGGAGCACGCTCGATGTGGGTCTCAGCTGGCACCTGGGCTCCTCGTCGACGATCGGACGCGGGGATGTTACCGAGACCTGAGTATGCCAGGACCAGCGCCGGTCCCAAGCGCCGCCTCGCGTGTGCGCCCGACCGCCGCCGCCAGCAGCCCGGTCAGGTCCGAACGAGCCAGATCGCGCGCGACGCGGATGGCATTGTGCACGGCGGTCGCGCTCGACGACCCGTGGCTGATCACGCAGATCCCGTCGACCCCGAGGAGCATCGCCCCGCCGGTGTTCTCGGGATCGAGCTCGGAGGCGATGGGGAGCAGGTACGGGAGGAGGACCTCCGAAGCGGCGCGCGTCTGCTCATCGGTCGTGAGGACCTCGAAGAGCGTTTGCACGATGAAGCGAAGCGATCCCTCCAGCGCCTTGAGCGTCACGTTCCCGGTGAACCCGTCGGTCACGACCACGTCGGCGACGCTCGGGAGGAGGTCCCTCCCCTCGACGTTGCCGATGAAGCGCACGCCAGCGCCGACTTCGAGAAGTCCGTGGGTCTCCTTGACGAGCGGCGTCCCCTTG
>JAJYGM010000157.1 GCA_021785095.1 Actinomycetes bacterium | reverse complement strand
GCGTTCCCCACCGGCTGGCTCTCTGAGGAAGCCGCCTCAGTCCACGGGCGTCCAGCTCCGCCCACCGTCGGTGGAATGGTAGAGCGCCCCGGCCTGGGTGGTCAGCCAGCCGTCCCCCGCCGCCGGCGCGACCTGCAGCCCCGAGCACGCCGCCATGGTCCACCAGCTCGAAACGAACATCGACGTCCTCGAAGGCACCCCCGGCCCGGGCGAGCTGGATGTTCCGTCAGGAGACGAGATCGCGGCGGAGCTCGAGCGTTACCTGCGCGGCGAGCACAACGGCGGCGATTCGGAGCCGGACGGGTCCGAATAGGCCGGCCACAGCGTGCGGCGTGCCGCAGTAGCTTTCCGGCATGCTGATCGACGGAGGTTTCGGGTTCGACGCGAGCAACATCGGCGAGCAGGCGTGCCGCGTCGAGGAGGACGGCTACGACGGCGCCTGGGCAGCCGAGACCGGCCACGACCCGCTGCTGACCCTCGCTATCGCCGCCGGCACGACCGAACGGCTCGAGCTCGGGACGGGCATCGTCGTGGCGTTCGGCCGGAGCCCGATGATCACGGCCACGATGGCAAACGACGTCCAACTGCTCTCGAAGGGCCGTCTGCTGCTCGGGCTCGGCTCACAGATCAAGCCGCACATCGAGCGCCGGTACTCGATGCCCTGGTCGCACCCGGCTGCCCGGATGAAGGAGTACATCCAAGCGATGCACGCCATCTGGGACTGCTGGCAGAGTGGCGACAAGCTCGACTTCAAGGGCGACTTCTACACCTTCAACTTGATGACGCCGTTCTTCAACCCGGGCCCGAACCCGTACGGGAAGCCGAAGGTCTTCCTCGCGGCCGTCGGGCATCTCATGACCGAGGTCGCCGGCGAGGTGGCGGACGGCCTCCTCGTACACGGATTCACGACGGAGAAGTACCTACGGGAGGTGACGATCCCCTCGATCGAGCGCGGCCTGGCGAAGGCCGGCAAGGAGAGGGCGTCGTTCCAGGTGTCGTACCCGGGCTTCGTCGTGACCGGTGACACCGACGAGCAGGTGGCCGCCGCGACGAAGGCGGTGAAAGCTCAGATCGCCTTCTACGGCTCCACTCCGGCGTACCGGCCCGTGCTCGAGGCCCACGGATGGGGCGACCTCCAGAGCGAGCTCCATCCCCTTTCGAGACAGGGGGAGTGGGGCAAGATGGCCGAGCTGATCGACGACGACGTGCTCGAGGCGTTCGCCGTCGTGGCACCGCCGGAGGAAGTGCCCGTGCGCGTGCGCGAGAGGTTCGGGGATGTGATCGATCGTTTCTCGTTCTATGCGCCGTACCAGCTCGAGTCGGGCCGGTTCACCGAGATCATGGCGAGCTTCCGGGCCTGAGCGGGCATCCGGGCCCGTTCAGGCCACGACGTTCACGAGCTTCGGCGGCCGGGCGATCACCCGCCTCGGCTCGACTCCCTTGAGCTGCTCGCGGACCTTCTCGGACTGGAGGGCGCGCTCGACCGCCTCTTCTTCGGTGATCCCGGCGGCGACCTCGAGGCGGTCCCGGACCTTGCCGTTCACCTGGACGATCATGGTCACCTGGTCGGCGACGAGGTAGGCGGGGTCTGCCACAGGCCATGCCTGGGTGTGGACGTGGCCGCCATAGCGGCGCTCGAACGCCTCGGCGGCGAGGTGCGGGGCCATCGGCGCCAGTAGCTCGAGCAGGGTCTTGATCGCTTCGTCGACGGTCTCGCCGTCCGTGCCGGCGTGGATGTGCTTGTAGATGGTGTTCGTCAGCTCCATGAGCGACGCGACGGCCGTGTTGAAGCCGTAGCGCTCGATGTCCGCGCTGACCTTGGCGATCGCCGCGTGGACGGCTCGGCGCAGGTCTTCTGCCGTGCCCGCCTGCGCTGCTCCCGGCTCCGCCCCCGGCTCGTCCGTCGCCAGCCGCCAGACCCTCGCCAGGTAGCGGGAGCATCCCTCGATGATCTCGTCGGCCTGGTCGGTCCAGTCGATGTCCTCCACCGGCGGCCCGGCGAAGAGGTGGAAGAGGCGGAGCGCGTCGGCGCCTACCCGCTCGAAGTACTCGCCCGGCGGGACGACGTTGCCCAGCGACTTCGACATCGCCCGGCCGCCGAGGCGGATCATGCCCTGGCAGAACAGGTTGGCGAAGGGCTCACGGAGCTCCTTCGGGCCGAGGCCCATGTCGCCGAGCGCGCGCGTGTAGAAGCGGGAGTACAAGAGGTGGAGGATCGCGTGCGTGATGCCGCCGATGTAGCGATCGACGGGCAGGTACTTGTGGGCGGCGGCGATGTTGATCGGCGCCGCCTCGTCGTGCGGATCGGCGAAGCGCAGGAAGTACCACGACGAGTCCACGAACGTGTCCATCGTGTCGGTCTCCCGGACGGCGGGGGCGCCGCAGCGGGGACAGGTGGCGTGGAGGAACCCCTCGTGGTAGCGAAGCGGCGACTCGCCAGTCGGACGGAACTCGACGTCCTCGGGGAGCAGCACGGGCAGATCTTCGGTGGGGACGGGGACGATCCCGTCGTTCGGGCAGTAGAGGATGGGGATCGGGCAGCCCCAGTAGCGCTGGCGGCTGATCAGCCAGTCGCGCAGGCGGTAGTTGACCATCCGGTGGCCGATGCCCCCGTGCTCGAGCCACTCGATGGCCTTCTGCTTGGCGGCGGCGGTGTCGAGGCCGTCCATCCAGTCGGAGTTGATGTGCGGGCCGTCGCCGGCATAGGCGGCCTGATCTGCTGCGGCCGGAGTGTCAGGCGGTGGCTCGACCGTTCGGACGATCGGCAGGCCGTACGCCTTTGCGAAGTCCCAGTCCCTCTCGTCCTCGGCAGGGACCGCCATGATCGCCCCGGTGCCGTAACTGCCGAGCACGTAGTCGGCCACGAAGAGCGGGACCGGCTGACCGTTGAAGGGGTTGATGCAGTGGGAGCCCGTGAAGGCGCCGCGCTTCTCGAGGGTGCCTTCGGACGAGAGGCGTTCGACGTCGGTCGACCGCCTCGCGCGCTCCAGGATCTCGTCCACCGCCTGGCGCTGCCCAGCTGTCGTGACCTCGTCGATGAGCGGGTGCTCGGGGGCCAATACGGCGTAGGTCATCCCGAAGCCCGTGTCGGGTCGGGTCGTGAACACCTCGATCTCTTGCTCGGGGTGTTCGGCGATCTTCATCGTGAACTGGGCGCCCTCCGAGCGACCGATCCAGTTGCGCTGCATCGTCTTCACCCGCTCGGGCCAGTCGAGCGCGTCGAGCGCGTCGAGCAGCTCCTCGGCGTAGCGGGTGATCCTGAAGAACCACTGCTCGAGGTCGCGGCGCTCGACGACGTCGCCGGAGCGCTCGCAGGTGCCGTCGGACAGGACCTGCTCGTTCGCCAGGACGGTCTGGCAGCCAGGGCACCAATTGACGGGAGCGTTGGCGCGGTAGGCCAGGCCGTGCTCCAAGAGGGCCTGGAAGATGACCTGGTTCCACTTGATGTAGTCGGGGTCGTGGCTGCGCAGCTCTCGGCGCCAGTCGTAGACGGCACCGAGGCGCTGGACGGAGCTCTTCAGCTCGGCGATGCGTGCTTCGGTGTACTCACGGGGATGCGCGCCGCCCTTGATGGCGGCGTTCTCCGCCGGGAGCCCGAACGAGTCGAACCCGAAGGGGGAGAGGACCGCCTCACCCTTCATCGTGCGGTAGCGGACGAGGACGTCCCCGAACGTGTAGTTGCGGACGTGGCCCTGGTGCGCCGGGCCGCTCGGGTACGGGTACATGCAGAGGACGTACGACGCAGGGCGGGGGTCGTCGAGGTCGACACGGTAGGTCCCCTCGTCCTCCCATCGGCGCTGCCAGCGCGCCTCTACCTCCTGGACGTCGTAGGCGTCGGACATGGAGCGAATTTAGTGGAGTGGGGGTCGGGCGCTCTCCGTAGCGTGTTCGCGTGTTCGTGGCGGCGTGTTGCGCTGGTTCGCGGTCCTGCTGCGGGCCGGGCGGCTGGCTTCTTGGCAACATGGCAGGCAAGACGCGCTCCTTTCGGCGCGCTTTGCCTGGCACTTGGTGGTCTGCCCATCAGTCAGTTGGCTCGCACCAGCTAGCAAGCGCCTCGGCCGGCGCTGGTAGCCTGTCCGGAGCCTTCTGGGGGCGTAGCTCAGTTGGTAGAGCGCTTGACTGGCAGTCAAGAGGTTCGGGGGTTCGAGTCCCCTCGCCTCCACCAACCAAAATCTTCTCTTTCAAACCCTGCGCACGCGGCGATGTTGGCGGTGTCCGGCCTCTCGTAGCACTCGCGAGGGCGAGCTCCGGTTCGAGTGGCGTGTCGCCGTCGCCGGCTCGGAACACCGCCTCCACGGCGTCGATGAGCTCCAGGTGGGCGCGGCGAGCAGCGGCCAGCCGGATCTCCTCGCTGAGCAGCGTGTCGAACGGCTCGGCGAGTTCGCCTGTCACGGTGTAGGTGTCGTCGATCAGGATTCGCTTGAAGAACGCCTGGTTGAACTGCCGGCGGAGCTTGTCCGATGCGCTCAGGTAGGCGGCCTCGCAGTTCTGCACGAGGCTCAGGGCCTTCGCGAGGTTCCCTTCTGCAGTGGAGAAGTTGCCCTGCAGTGCGCCGAGGCGAGCTTCGGCGGCGGTTGCCTCCGCGGCGATCCGTGCCTGCTCGGCCTTCAGGAGGTCGAGCGGGATGCCGTCGGCGTAGTGGGCGTCGAGGAGCTTCTTGCGCTCGTCGCGGAGTTTGGCGAGCCGGCGCTCCTGCAGGGTGCGCTCGGTCTCGGTGGTGGCATGCAGCCTGGTCATCTCGTTGAGCACGAAGGCGCGCACCTGCTCGGCCTGCTCGGGGGTGAGGTGGATGGAGGCGTAGGCGCGGGCGACGGCATCCTCGGCCTGGTTGATGCGGATCGCCTGCTGGCGGCAGTCGGTGCGCTTCTGTTGCCGGCCAAGGCAGATGAAGTACGGGTACACCGTGCCGTGGCGGTTCTTGGCATGGCTCACGATCAGCCGGCTCTGACAGGTGCCGCAGTAGACGGAGCCCTTCAGGTAGTGGTTGTGATCGCGCTGCTTGTCGCCGGCGATGTTCCTGGCGGCGAGGATCTCCTGCACCTTCTGCCAGGTCTCAGGGCTGACGAGCGGTTCGTGCCGGCCGGGGTAGAGCATGACCTCGCACAGTTCGTGCAGCGGCGGGGCCGGGCGGGCCGAAGCCAGGCGATGCGCCCCTGGACGGTGGTCGTCCTCAGCGATTACGGACGCGACCGACTCACGTACCAATCCTACGAGCGCCTCTTCGATCCGCTCCTCCCACCCAAGTCGCTGCCGATGGCCAATCGGTCGATCCAGCGCATGCAGGCGACCTTCGCC
>JAJYGM010000164.1 GCA_021785095.1 Actinomycetes bacterium | reverse complement strand
AGGACGGTCGCGACTGGTTCGCCGGCGCTTACAACCGGGGATGGTTCGCGCCGCTGCTCGATCCGCACACCGGCTACCTGCAGACCTTCCCGCGCCTCGTCGCCGACCTCGGGCTCGTCGTGCCGCTCGTACGCCTGCCGCTGCTCTTCGTGCTCCTCGCGCTCGCGGTCCAGGTGCTCCCCGCGGCGCTCGTCGCGAGCCGCCGGTTCGCGCACCTCGTGCCGCGCCGCTCGGTCCGGCTCCTCCTCGCGGCCGCGTACCTCGGCGTCCCGAACTCCCGGGAGGTGAACCTCAACCTCACGAACGCCCAGTGGCACCTCGGCCTGCTCGCGTTGCTCGTGGTGCTCGCCACGCCGGCCGGGGGCGCGTGGCGCGTGCTCGACGTCGCGGTCGTCGTGCTGTCCGGCCTCACGGGACCGTTCTGCCTGGCGCTGCTCCCCGTCGCCGGCGTCGTGCTCCTCGCCCGGCGGGAAGCCTGGTCGCTCGTGCTCGCCTCTTGTGTCGCGGCCTGCTCCGCCGTGCAGGTCTACGAGCTCGCGGGCTCGCCGCGCGGCCACTACGGCCCGCTCGGTGCGACGTTGCCGCGCCTCGTCGAGATCCTCGGCGGCGAGGTCGTCGGGGGGACCTTCCTCGGCCAGTCGACGGTCACGTCCGTGCTCGCCGGCGGCCACGCGCTCGTCGTGTGCTCGGTGCTCGCCGGCGCGGGAGCGCTCCTCGCGCTCGCTGCCGTCGCGCTGGGTCCACTCGAGCTGCGCCTGCTCAACGTCTTCGCGGGCCTCGTGCTCGCCGCCTCGCTCCTCACGCCGGTCGTGAGCATCACCCGGCCCCAGTGGCTCGCCCTCGTCCACGACGGCCAGATGCGCTACTGGCTCTACCCGACGCTCGCGCTCCTCGCGGACACGGTCTGGCTCGTGGCACGACGGCGGCCCCGGGCGATGCTCGCCGCGGGGGTCGTCCTCGCCGGGGCCGTCGCCGTGCTCGGCGTGCCGCAGGACTGGCACTACCGGCCCCTCGGGCGGGTCGACTGGCAGGCGCAGGTGTCGAGCTTCGCGCGGGTCCCCGCCGGGACGAGGTTCACCTTCCAGATCGACCCTCACCCCTGGACGATGGTGCTCGTCAAGCGCTGACCCGCCGGCCGCCGAGCGGGGGCGCTTCCTCGAGGAGGTCGGCCGCGCCCTCGGGCCGGACGAGACCCGCGCCACCGTCGTGCGGCGCTTCGGACGCGGACCGCGTCGAGAAGTACGATCCGCGCCATGCCCGCCGCCCTCTCCCGGTCACTGCCCGCGCCCCGCCGGGTCGCCGCCGCTGCCTGCGCGGCGCTCGGGGCGCTCGCCGCGGTGTCCGCACTGCCCGGTCCGGCGAGCGCGAGCCTTCGCAGCGGCCCGGCGACGGACCTCGCCGCGCTGACGAAGCTGCGGGACTTCGCGTACAGGTCGGCGGACGGGAGCGGGACGTCCGGCATCGTCATCGTGGGGCGGGCGCACAGCCCGACGGACTTCGAGGTCGACGCCTACATCGGGGCCTCGCACCATCCGGCGCGCACGATCGTCGTCGGCGCGAAGACCTACGAGGTGCTCGGCTCGCTCACCGAGGCGGTGCCCGAGCCGAAGGACTACTGGGCCAACAGCGGCGAGGTCACCGCGGCGAAGGCCTGGGTCGGGTTGTTGCGCTCCTTCGGCGTGGTGCTCCGCAGGGCCGGCTCGTGCACGGTCGCGAAGGTGGCCGGAACCGCCTACACCGAGACGACGCCGCCGACGCACGGGATCGTCTCGATCGCGCAGCGCGCGTGCATCGCGAACAGCGGAGGCGAGCTGCTCGCGTTCGACGAGGAGGCCGGCGGGACCGCGCTCGCGCAGGTCAGCGCGGGCCACCTGAGCCATCTCTCGGAGAGCTTCGCGGTGACGGCCGTCGGCGGTGTCGCCTACATCCCGGCGCCGAGCGCCACGCCGCTGCCGCACTGAGCCGCCCCGGCGCGCTCTCGGCGCACGGCCCAGGCGCTCGTCACGAGCGCTCCGGCAGGTGCCAGCGGTGCGGCGCAGGGATGCGCCGGACCGAGGTCGGTCCCCACGAGCCCTTCGGGTAGGTCTCGATCGGGGGCGGGCTCTCGAGCAGTGGAGCGGACACCTCCCAGAGACGTTCGATGCCGTCGGCACGGGTGAACAGCGACTGGTCGCCGAGCATCGCGTCGAGGATGAGCCGCTCGTAGCCCTCGAGGTCGTTCGCCGTCGCGAACGAGCTGTCGTAGGAGAAGGTCATGGCGGCCGTCCCGAGGCGCATCGCCGGTCCGGGCTCCTTCGCGAGGAACCGCGCGGAGATCGAGCCCGGGTCCTCGAAGTCGATGACGAGCTCGTTGCCCGCGTCGGACCATGCCTGGCGCGTCCCGAGGTCGAACATGCGGAGCGTCGGCTGGCGGAAGCCGATCGTCACCACCTGGCGGCTCGCCGCCATGCACTTCCCCGTGCGGAGGTAGAACGGCACGCCGTGCCAGCGCCAGTTGTCGACGAGCACACGCAGCGCCACGAAGGTCTCGGTCGTCGAGCCAGGTGCGACACCCGGCTCGTCGAGGTAGCCGTCGTACTGGCCCCGCACGACGTCGTGCAGCTCGACCGGCGCCATCGCCTCGAACACCTTCGCCGTCTCGTCCCGGAGCGACTTCGCCGACAAGGTCACGGGCGGCTCCATCGCGACGAAGCCGAGGACCTGGAGGAGATGCGTGGCGACCATGTCGCGAAACGCACCGGTGCCCTCGTAGAAGCCGGCGCGGCCCTCGAGCCCCAGCGTCTCGGGGACGTCGATCTGGACGTACGCGACGTGCTCGCGGTTCCAGATCGGCTCGAAGAGCCCGTTCGCGAAGCGGAAGGCGAGGATGTTGTCGACCGACTCCTTGCCGAGGAAGTGGTCGATCCGGAAGACCTGGGACTCGTCGAACACCTCGTGGATGGTGGCGTTGAGCGCCCGAGCCGAGGCGAGGTCGGTGCCGAACGGCTTCTCGACGATGACCCGGGCGCCCTCTGCGAGCCCGGCGGCGCCGAGCATCGCGACGACGCTCGGGAACGCGGGCGGCGGGACGGCGAGGTGGAAGAGCCGCCGGGGGGTGCCGCCGACGGCTCGCTCCGCCTCGGCGAGCTTCGCGAACAGCGGGGACGTGTCGGAAGGGTCTGCGGCGGCGAAGGAGAGCGACCGCTCGAAGCTCTCCCACGCAGGTCCCTCGGGCTTCGTGATGCCGTGCTCGGCGACGGCGTCGCGCGCGTGGCGGCGGAACTCCTCGTCGTCCAGAGCGACGGCTGCGGGGGCGGATCCGACGACGCGGTAGTGCTCCGGGAGCAGCCCGCTCGTCGCGAGATGGAACAGTCCCGGCAAGAGCTTGCGCTTCGCGAGGTCGCCGGTGGCGCCGAAGAGCACGACGACGTGGTTGTCCGGCCGCGGCACCCCGGGGCGCGGCGCGGCCGGGCGGGTGCCGGCGGGGCGCTCGCCGACCACCTCGTCAGCCCTTCTTCTCGGCGTGCCCGCCGAACTCCGCGCGCATCGCCGAGAGCACCTTGCCGGTGAACTGGCCATTCGCGCGGGACTCGAAGCGCTCGTAGAGCGCGGCGGTGATGACGGCCGCGGGGACGCCGGTGTCGACGGCAGCTTCGACCGTCCACCGGCCCTCGCCCGAGTCCGAGACCCTGCCGGAGAAGTCGTCGAGCTTCGGCGAGCGGGCGAGAGCGCTCGCCACGAGGTCGACGAGCCAGGAGCTGACGACCGACGCGCGGCGCCAGACCTCCGCGACCTCTGCCACGTCGATCTCGTAGCGGTAGGCGTCGGGGTCGCGCAGCGGCGTGGTCTCGGCGTCGACCTCCTCCTCGTGGTTGCCTGCGTCCGCGTGCTCGATGATGCTGAGGCCTTCGGCGATCGCGGCCATCATCCCGTACTCGACGCCGTTGTGGACCATCTTCACGAAGTGCCCGGCGCCGTTGGGCCCGCAGTGGAGGTAGCCGTCCTGGGCGGTGCCGCCGGTGCGGGTGCGCCCCGGGGTCGCGGCCACGTCGCCGGCCCCGGGCGCGATCGTCTTGAACAGCGGATCGAGGTGGCGGACCGTCGCGTCCTCGCCGCCGATCATGAGGCAGTAGCCGCGCTCGAGGCCCCAGACGCCGCCGCTCGTGCCGCAGTCGACGTAGTGGACGCCTCGCGGGGCGAGCGCCTTCGCGCGGGCGATGTCGTCACGGTAGAAGGAATTGCCACCGTCGACGACGACGTCTCCTTCGTCGAGGAGGGGCACGAGCTCGTCGAGGGTCGACTGGACGATGCCCGCCGGGAGCATGAGCCAGAGCGCGCGGGGACGCTCGAGCTTCGCGACGAGGTCCGAGAGCGACGAGGCGCCAGTGGCACCTTCGGCGACGAGGCCGGCGACCGCTGCCTCGCTCACGTCGTAGGCGACGCAGCGGTGGCCGTCGCGCATGAGCCGGCGGACGAGGTTCGCCCCCATGCGTCCGAGCCCGACCATGCCGAGCTGCATCGGGTTGTCCGTGGCCATGTCAGTCTCCTCGTTCGTCGTGTCGGTCCGTCGTGTGCGAGATCTGTGCGCGCGACTTCTCTGCCCGCGGGCTCACGGTGCGCGATCGCCCGGCCGGGTCCCCCCGTGCCCGACCCGGTCAACAAGCCCGGTCACGCCCGTCACCTGCCGTTGAGCGCCCGGTAGCGCCGGACGAGAGCGTTGGTGGACGAGTCGTGGGCGAGCTCCGGGAGGGACGGCGCCGCGAGCTCGGGGACGATGCGGGAGGCGAGCTCCTTGCCGAGCTCGACGCCCCACTGGTCGAACGAGTCGACTCCCCAGATCGCGCCTTGGCTGAACACGCTGTGCTCGTAGCAGGCCACGAGGGCGCCGAGGACGCGGGGGCTGAGCTGTGCCGCGAGGAGGACGTTGCTCGGGCGGTTGCCTTCCATCACCTTGTGCGGGACGACGCTGTCCAAGGTGCCTCCGGCGCGGACCTGGGCCTCGGTGCGGCCGAAGGCGAGAGCCTCTGCTTGCGCGAAGACGTTCGCCGTCAAGATGTCGTGGTGGTCGCCGAGGGGGTTGAGCGAGGTGGCGAAGCCGACGAGGTCGACCGGCACGAGCTTGGTCCCCTGGTGGAGGAGCTGGTAGAAGCTGTGCTGGCCGTTGGTCCCCGGCTCGCCCCAGACGATCGCCCCCGTCTCGTAGTCGACCGCCGAGCCGTCGAGGGTGACGTGCTTGCCGTTCGACTCCATCGTGAGCTGCTGGAGGTAGGCGGGGAAGCGCTTCAGGTACTGCTCGTAGGGGAGCACGGCCTGGGTCTGGGCGCCGAAGAAGTCGCCGTACC
>JAJYGM010000055.1 GCA_021785095.1 Actinomycetes bacterium | reverse complement strand
CGAGGCCCAGCAGCTCGGGTACGCGGAGCGGGAGCCCTCCGCCGACCTCGACGGGCACGACGCTGCGGCCAAGGCGGCGATCCTCGCCAGCCTGGCCTTCGGCGTCGAGGTCCGCGGGAGCGACGTGGCCCGCGAAGGGATCCGCCGGCTCGACGCCGCGGACGTCGCCTACGCCCGCCGGCTGGGTCAGGAGGTGCGGCTCCTCGCGATCGCGGAGCGCGTGGCGCCGGGCCCGCCGCCGGTGGTGTCGGTGCGGGTGCACCCGGCGCTCGTGCCCCGCTCGCACCCGCTGGCCTCGGTACGCGACGTCAACAATGCGGTGTTCCTCGAGGGCGCGGCCGTCGGCGAACTGATGCTCTACGGGCGAGGAGCCGGGGGGGACCCGACGGCTGCGGCGGTGCTCGGCGACCTCATCGACGCCGCGCACAACCACGGAGGTGGGCGGCCCGGCCGGCTCGCACCCCACCAGCCGGTGCGCCTCCAGCCGCTCGCCGAGCGCCGGGTTGCGATCTACGTGGGCCTCGAGGTCCAGGACCAGGCGGGTGTGCTCGCGTCCGTGGCGGCGGTCTTCGGCCGCCACGGCGTCTCGATCCGCTCGATGGAGCAGATCGGCCTCGGCGAGGGGGCTCGACTCGCCTTCCTCACCCACGAGGCCGGTGAGCAGGATGTCGCGGCGACGCTCGCCGAGCTGGCTGCGCTCGATGCGGTCAACCGGGTCGGGGCCCCGCTGCGGGCGCTCGGGCCGGTCGGGTGAGCACCGCCGGCGCCGGGCGCGCCACTCCTCGCTCGGCCGGCAGCGTCGCGGCATACCGCTCGTTGCTCGCGATCGACCCCGAGGTGCCCGTGGTCACCCTCGGCGAGGGGGGCACGCCGCTGCTCCACGCGAAGCGACTGTCGGCACGGGTCGGGGCCGAGGTGTGGCTGAAGGTGGAGGGAGCCAATCCGACCGGTTCGTTCAAGGACCGGGGCATGGCCCTCGCCGTCTCCAAGGCGCGGGCGCGCGGCGCAGGCGTGCTGCTGTGCGCGTCGACGGGCAACACCTCCGCGTCTGCGGCGGCCTACGCCGCGGCGGCCGGACTCCGCTCGGCGGTGGTGATCCCGGAGGGCCACGTGGCACGGGGCAAGCTCGCCCAAGCGGTCGTGCACGGAGCCCGCGTCGTGCAGGTGCGGGCCAACTTCGACGCGGCGCTCGCGGTCGTGCGGGCACTCGGTGAACGGGCTGCGGTCACCGTCGTCAACTCCGTGAACCCCGACCGGCTGGAGGGCCAGAAGACCGCCGCGTTCGAGGTCGTCGACGAGCTCGGCGACGCGCCCGACCTGCTCTGCATCCCGGTCGGCAACGCGGGGAACATCACGGCCTACTGGCGGGGCTTTCGTCAGTACCGCGAGGCGGGCCGGGCCAGCCTGGTTCCCCGGCTCCTCGGGGTGCAGGCCGTAGGGGCCGCGCCGCTGGTCGGTGGGGGGCCGGTCCCGAGCCCGGAGACCGTCGCGACGGCGATCCGCATCGGCGATCCCGCCTCCGCCGGCCCGGCCCGCGACGCCGTCGGTGCCTCGGGTGGGCGCTTCGTCGCGGTCACGGACTCGGCCATCCTCGCCGCGCAGCGGGAGCTCGCCTCGACGGAGGGCGTGTTCTGCGAGCCGGCGTCGGCCGCCTCGGTGGCCGGGCTCCTGGCGTACCCGCCCGCAGCGGGGAGCAGGGTCGTCTGTGTGCTCACCGGGCACGGCCTGAAGGACCCGGACGCGGTGGCCGGGGAGGGTCCCCTCCCGGTCGTGGCCGCGGACCTCGGGGCGGTCGCGGAGGCGATGGGGGTCGAGCTCGACTGAGTCCGAGACTCGCCCCTCGGGTGCTGGCGACCGGTCCAGCGGCGGTCCCGGGGGTGCGGTTGTCCGGCCCTGCCGGGCGCGCTAGCATGGCGACTGCCACCGTTCGACGCGATCGACCGGCGAGCTCGTGTCTGTCGTGACTGTCACTGCCGCAGACCGTGGGGATCCCTGTCCGGCTCTCGTCGAGGCTGTACGCGGGTGCCACGAGCCCCGGGTGATCGCTGGCGGCCCACGGACATCTCCGAGGCGGGCGGGCACCGCAGCATCGCGGGCCTCCTGGGTAGTCGCGTGTTCTCTCGAAAGTGAGGTACCCCATGGCAGGCGAGCAGCAGCTCGAGCGTTCCGTGCTGGAGCGCAAGGACCGGAGCGAGCTCCACGCCATCGCGCTGGCCATGGCGTTGGAGCCGACCCCCCGCGCGCGCAAGGCCACGCTGATCGACCAGATCGTCTCGGCGGTGACGGGGGGCGGCGCGACATCGGCCGGACCCGCGCGCGGCGAGGAGCCGGCTCGGAACGGGACGGGGCGACAGGTGCCCACCGAAGCGGCGTCCTCGGCGGCAGCGCCGACGACCAGCCGGCCCCGGCGCAAGGCGACGGAGGCTGCATCCTCGCAGCTCCCACTCGAGGTCGCCGGTGGCGACGCGGCACCCGCCGGAGCGGCGCCGACCGGGAGCGGTGCGCCTTCCCGAGCCAAGCGTGAGGCGTCGGAGCGGCCCTCGGCGGAACCCGAATCGCCGGCGCACGTGCCGGCGCGGCGGCGCACCACCCGGAGCGCCGCGCCCTCCGAGGCTGCGCTCCCCTCCGAGGCACCACCGGCGGATGCCTCCCCTGTTCGTCGGGAAGGGGTGTCAGGCGCCGACTCGCTCGGTCAGCCGGGGACCGGACCGGCCGTGGCTGGCGACGGCGGGCGTGGGGAGACCCGGGATGCGGCGGCGAACGGCGGTGCGGCTCCGGGTGGGAGCTCGGCTCCCGCGGCCGGCACCTCGCCGACCAGCGCCGAGGCGAGCCTCTTCGCCGATGCCGGGCAGTCGAACGGCGTGGGCATGGGCGCCGGCGCCGGGGCCCCGGCGGCGAACGGTCTCGCGCCCAGCGCCGCAGCGAGCCCGGGCGCGCCTGCGACCGGGGGCGCTCCCCGTTCGGGTGCTGGTCCGGCACGGGCATCAGGACCGCCGACCGCCCACGGGGAGGCCGACACGGCTGGCCGGCGGAGCCGGCGGCGCCGGCGGGGGGCCGACCGGGGCGAGCGGGACCCGCAGGCGACTGCGGAGTCCGTTCCCTACCAGGGCGAACCCATCGCCGTCTCCGGCCTGCTCGACCTCCGGGAGGAGGGCTTCGGCTTCATCCGCAGCGGCGGCTACCTGCCGAGCCCCCGCGACGTCTACGTGCCGGTGAGCCAGGTCCGCCGCCTCGGCCTGCGCCGCGGCGATCTCCTCGAGGGGGCGGCGCGCCCGGCTGCGGCCTCGGAGAAGTACCCGGCGCTCGTCCGGGTGGACAGCGTCGGCGGGCTCCCGCCGGAGTCGACGCGGGGCCGACCCCGCTTCGAGGACCTGACGCCGCTGTTCCCCGATGCCCGGCTCCACCTCGAGGTCCCTGGCGACTCGGCCAACATGACGGCGCGCATCGTCGACCTCATCTCCCCGATCGGCAAGGGCCAGCGCGGCCTCATCGTCTCACCGCCGAAGGCCGGGAAGACGACGGTGATGAAGCAGATCGCCCACTCGATCGAGGCGAACAACCCGGACGTCCACCTCATGGTCCTGCTCGTCGACGAGCGGCCCGAGGAGGTCACCGACATGCGTCGTTCGGTGAAGGGCGAGGTCGTCGCGTCGACGTTCGACCGCCCGGCGGAGGAGCACACCCAGGTGGCCGAGCTCGCGATCGAGCGGGCCAAGCGCCTCGTCGAGCTCGGTCGGGACGTGGTGATCATCCTGGACGGGATCACCCGCCTCGCGCGCGCCTACAACCTGGCACAGCCACCGACTGGTCGCATCATGTCCGGCGGCGTGGACTCCGGCGCCCTCTACCCGCCCAAGAAGTTCTTCGGCTCGGCGCGCAACATCGAGGAGGGCGGCTCCCTCACGATCCTCGCCACCGCACTCGTCGAAACCGGCTCGCGGATGGACGAGGTCATCTTCGAGGAGTTCAAGGGCACCGGGAACATGGAGCTGCGCCTGGACCGCCGCCTGGCCGAGCGGCGGATCTACCCGGCGATCGACGTGAACGCCAGCTCCACCCGCCACGAGGAGCTCCTCTTCGACCGGCACCAGCTCGCCCAGGTCTGGAAGCTGCGCCGTGTGCTCAACGCGCTCGCGAGCGAGGGCTCCGGCGCGGCCGGGCTCGAGCTGCTGATGGACAAGATCCGCACCACGCGGAGCAACGACGAGTTCCTGGCCGAGGTGGCGAAGGGACCTGGCGTCTGAGCGGGGCGGCCGGTCCGGGTACGCTCGCGACGCCATGAAAGCCGACATCCATCCCAACTACGAGCGGGCGGTGGTGACCTGCTCCTGCGGGAACACCTTCGTCACCCGCTCGACGAAGCCGACGCTGCACGTCGAGCTCTGCAGCGAGTGCCACCCCTTCTACACCGGGAAGCAGAAGCTCGTGGACACCGGTGGGCGAGTCGAGCGCTTCGAGCGCCGGTACGGGCGGCGGAACGCGCGCGGGCGCTCCTGAGCGACACCGAGGGAAACCTGCGCGCCGAGAGGGACGCCGTTGCCGCGACCGGTGGTGGCTCGCTCGCCGGGGGTGACACGGTGGAGGCGTCGGCCGACGAAGCGCCTGTGCCGGCAGCGCGACGGCCAGGCGGGAGCCGGCGGGCCGATCTCCACCGCCAGAAGTTGACGGCCGTCGTCGCAGCGGGGTGGGGCTGTCCGCGTGACGAGCTGTCGGGGGCTGGTTTCGACGGTGGCGCAGTACTTGCGGGTCGGGGCCGGGCATGGGCGCTCGTCGAGGACCCGTCGGCGTTCGGGCTCGGGGCCGCCCTTGCCTGGGCTGACCGTCATCGCAGCGCGGGCGGACCGCTCGCGGTGATCGCCGCGGCCGCTCCCGCGGCGACGCTCGCCCGGCGCGCCTGCTCGTTCACCCGTCCGATCGAGACCTTCGCCCTCACGGGGCGCTCCCTCGCCCGGGCGGCACCCGCACCGATGCCCGTCCGCCCGCCGCTCCTGGTGCCCAACACGGTCGCGGAGACGTTCCGAGCAGCGGCCGAGGCTGCCGGGGCGGCGGTGGTCGAGGTGGACGGGACGCTCGCGGCGGAGGTGCGCGGGCTGGAGGTCGGCCGCCTCGTCCTCGACGAGGCGGGCTGGCGGCTGGCGGTCGGCGTCGGAGCGGTCGACCGCGCAGGGCACGCGGCGCTCGGGGAAGCACAGGACATCGCCACGCTGCGCCGGGTGGCAGGTCTCGTCGAGACCCACCGCGTGGCCGGAGCCCCGCCACACCCGGCCAACCGGCTCGCGCCCGAGCGGTGGCTGCGTGCCGTGCTGTGCGAGCGCCCCGACCTCCTCGGG
>JAJYGM010000137.1 GCA_021785095.1 Actinomycetes bacterium | reverse complement strand
GGGATGTGCTCCAATACCTCCGCCGCGATGATCCGCTCGAAGGTGCCGTCGGCGAAGGGGAGAGAGAGTGCTGTCCCGCGGACCGCAAGGCCGGCGGCGGCATCCGGGACCTCACCCGCCTCAGACATGGCAGCCATCACCGACACGACGCCCTTCAGCTCGACCTCGTCGGCATCGAGCGCCACCACCTGCGCGCCCCGTCGCAGGCACTCGAAGGCATGCCGCCCGGCGCCGCATCCCATGTCGAGCACGCGCTCGCCGGCGCTGAGCCCGAGCCGGTCGAACTCGACGGTGAGCATCAGCGTGGCTGCCGGGGGTGCTGCTCGAGAAGGGCGGAGTACTGCTCTGCAGTCGTCTTGGCGGTCACCGGCCAGGTGAAGCGCTCGATCGTCCTCCGCCGCCCCGCTGCCCCGAGGCGCGCTCGCAGCTCCGCGTCCCCCAGTGCCCGCAGGATGGCCACGGCGAGCGCACCGGGGTCGTTCGGCTCGACGAGCAGCCCTGTCTCGCCGTCGCGGCCGACGACCTCAGGCAGCGCACCGCCGGTCGTCGCAACGAGCGGCACGCCGCAGGACATCGCCTCGATTGCCGGAAGCGAGAAGCCTTCGTAGAGGCTCGGCACGATCGCGAGCTCCGCCGAGGCGTACCACCGCGCGAGCTCGTCGTCCGAGATCCCCGAGACGAAACGCACAGCCTCTCCCAACCCCAGCCTCTCCATCACGTCCGGGACGCGGCTGCCCTCTTTGACGCGTCCGATGACGATCAGGTGCGCGTCCTCCCGCTCGGTCCGCACCTTCGCGAGCGCCTCGAGGAGCGGGACGAGACCCTTCATGGGGACATCGGCGCTGGCCGTCGTCATCATCCGGCCCGGGACCTTGGCGATCTCGGGATGCGGCCTGAACACCTGCTCTTCCACGCCAACGGGCACGACCGACATGCGGGACCGTTCGACACCGAGCTGCTCGGCGATGTCTCCACACGACGATTCCGACACCGTGAGGATGCGCGGGATCTTGCGGGCAACTCGCATCTGCATCTTCACGAACCCGTACCACCTCCTGAGCGTGAGCCGCTTGCGGATGGTCGGGGCATGGTCGAGGTCGAGCCGGCGGTCGACCGTGATCGGGTGGTGGATGGTCGCCATGAGCGGCCAGCCGTCGCGCATCATGCCGAGGAGGCCGCTCCCGAGCGACTGGTTGTCGTGCACCAGGTCGAAACGGTCCCGCTGCCCCGCCAACAACCTCCTGGCCCGGAGCGTGAAGGTGCGCGGCTCGGGGAAGCCTGCCGTGCACATGAGCGCGAACTCGAGAGCGTCGATCGAGCTCGTGAACTCCTTCGGGCGCGGCACGCGGAACGGGTCCGGCTCCCGGTACAGGTCGAGGCTCGGGACCTGTACGAAGCCGACGCCCTCGTCGAGCTCGGGGTAGGGCGGCCCCGAGAACACGGTGACCTCGTGGCCGAGCTGGACGAGCTCGCGCGTCAGGTGGCGCGAGTAGACGCCCTGGCCTCCGCAACGAGGGTTGCCCCGGTACACGAGATAGGCGACGCGCAGCTGACCACCTCCCGCACGTGCCTGCATGACCCGACAGCCTCCCCTGCTGAAGCGCCGGCACGCAAACGGGCAGACGGCGTGCCAGCTCTTCGCGGCTCTCCGGCACACGGCTTGCCGGTGTTCGGCTCAGGAGATCCCGAACCAGCCGAGGACGGTCAGGACGACGAGGCTCACCGCCATCACGGCCACGACGGCGATGGAGATCGTGCTCACGACCTTGATGATGGGGCCGTTGACGTGCTCGCCGAGGACCGAGCGCCGATTGGCGAGGATGAGGATGAACACGAGGATGATGGGTGTCACGATGCCCTGCAGGACCTGCGTCCCGATGAGGAGCGTGATGAGGTTGACCGGGAGCAGGGCGACCGCGGCACCGATGACGATCTGGACCGTGAACAGCCCGAGGAACAAGGGCGCCTCGCGGAAGCTCCGCGAGACTGATCGCTCGACCCCGATCGCCTCGGCGAGGGCGTAAGACGTGGAGAGCGGGACGACGGCCCCGGCGAGGGCTGATGCTCCGAGCAGCCCGAGTCCGAAGAGGACCTCGGCGGCCGGTCCGGCGACGGGCCGGAGTGCCAGCGCCGCCTCCTTCGCAGAGGTGAGCGCCCCCCGACCGCCGATGGCTGCCGCCGTCGCCACGATGATGAACCAGGAGATGATGTCGGCGAAGATGGCGCCCACGACGGAATCGATGCGCTCGACGGGGTACTCCTCCGGCCCGATGCCGCGGTCCACCACGGCCGCGGCGTTGTACAGCTGCATGTAGGGCGAGATCGTCGTCCCGATGAGGGCGACGACGAGCAGGACGAACGCCTTCGACGACTCGAAGTGCGGAACGACCGTCTGGATCCCGACCTGCTTCCAGTCCGGGTGCCCGAGCCCGGCGGCTATCGGGTACGCGAGGAAGGCGAGTGACAACAGGAGGAAGACGCGCTCCGCGTACCGGTAGCTCCCGAAGAGGACGAGGACCCAGATGGCGATCGCGGCAAGCGGGACCGTGATGTACGGCGGGACGCCCCAGAGCTCGAAGGCCGCGCCGATGCCCGCGAACTCCGAGACCACGATCCCGGTGTTCGCCACGAGGAGGGCACCGAGTGCGAGCGAGGTCATCCGGATCGAGAACTCTTCGCGGATGAGCGCCGCCAATCCCTTGCCCGTTATGGCACCGAGGCGAGCCGACATCTCCTGCACCACGACGAGCCCGATCGTGATGAGCACCATGACGAAGAGCATCCGGTAGCGGTACTGCGAGCCGGCCGAGGCGTAGGTCGCGATGCCGCCGGCGTCGTTGCCGGCGTTCGCCGCGATCAACCCCGGCCCGGCTATGGCCGCGATCGTGAGGATCCGGCGCCAGAGGCTGCGCCGACCGCTTCGGAGGCGGGCCGGAACGGCTGAACGTTCACGGTCGCGACCGGGGCCGCGACCTCGGCCGCGGCCGGGGCCGCGACCTCGGCCGCGGCCGATCAGACCGCTGGTGCCGCCGCTGCCACGACGTCCGGGCGTCTCGACGAGGTCGTCGGTGGCCAATGGTCGTCCTCCCGGTTCACTGCAGGAACCTCGGGAAGTGCAGGCGGCCGCGGTCCGGCAGCAGGGCGTCGACGACGTCGTCGGCGAGGATCCGCCCGACCGGCCGTTCGTCGTCGACGACGAGCACCGACGAGCGCCGCGCTTCCACGAACCGGGCTGCCACGTCCTGCAGGCTCGCAGTGGGTGGGACGGTCACCGGCCGCGAGTCTTCGAGGAGGTCGCCGACGAGGGTGTTCGGCGTCGCGAGCAGGAGGGCGAACAGGCTCACGTCGCCGGCGAGGCACCCGTTCTCGTCGAGCACGGCGACAGCGTCGATCTCGCCCGCGTGCGGTCTCATCTGGGCCAGACGGGGGCGAACTTCGTCGACCGTTTCGCCGGTCTCGGCGAACACGACGGACGTCGTCATGATGCCGCCGGCAGTGTCCTCGCCGTAGTCGAGGAGGGACTCGAGCTCGCTCGCCCGATCGCCGTCCATGCGCTCCAGGATCTCCTCGCGCTCGTCGTCCAGGAGGTCGCGGAGCGCGTCGACCGCCTCGTCGGTCTCCATCGAGGCAACGAGCCGGGCGGCGTGCTCGGGCTCGGCACCGCGGAGCAGAGACTCCAGCTCCTCGGGGTCCATCTCCTCGAGAGCGTCGGCCGCCTCCTCCGGCTCGAGAGCTCCGAGCAGCTCCTGCTGCTGCTCCCGGTCGAGATCCTCGAGGAGGTCGGCCAGCTCGCCCGGGCGGAGCCGGTGGAGGCCTTCGTGGGAGGTACGGAGGCGGACCGACGACCCGGGCGCGCCGAAGGGCTGGATCGCAGCCCAGTCGATGACCCGCCCCGGAGTGGGCCGCGCCCGGTAGCGAGCGGGGGCGAGCCTGCGGACGAGCGTCTGGCTGCTCACATCGACGCCGACGAGGCGGATGCGGCCCTGTGCCGGCGCGAGGTAGAGATCGGCAGCACGGATGACCTGTACCCCGTCGACATCGACGAGCTGGTGGTCGAGGAGGTCGCGAGCGAGCAGCAGTTCCCCCTCCCGGCGTTCGAAGTCGCGGAGGTCGACGCGGGCTGACCGAAGTGTGATCTCGGTGTGCCCGAGGTGGGCGACGAGGCTCGCGTCGAGCCACACCTGGCGTCTGCCGACTCGCACGACGAGACCGGTCACGGGCGGGTACGCCTGCTCCCCGGAGAAACGGGCGACGACGTCGATCAGCCGCCCGATCTCCTCGCCGCCCTGGTGGCGGACCGGGCGATTGATCAGCCCGGCGAGCGAGACGATGGCTTCGCGGACAGCGCGCGACGTCGTGAGGCGGCGGTGACGCTGGTCGAGTCGCGTCCGCAGCGCTTGCGGCGTCTGGAGTGGGGCACGACGTGCCATCTGAACCTCCTCGAATCGGGACGGCGATCCGCGCCCCGATCCGGGCCGGTTCAGAGGCGAGAACGAGGCCGGAGGCGGGTGCGGGTCGGGAACGGGTCGGTACTCGGGGGTTGGTCCGGTGACATCGACCCCACCTCCTTCCGCTCTGGTCCAGGTCGAGAAGTCGTTGCCGCCGGCATTCTACCTGTACCGAGGCGCAAGGCGGGATGGGCCGTCCGGCAAGGAGCCGGCAGTACCCTTGCCACATGGATCTCACGTACCCGCCTGAGGCCGAGGAATTCCGCCTCGAGGTTCGCTCGTGGCTCGACGAGAACCTGCCGGACGGATGGGGCGCGCCCGGCTTCACGATGACAGCGGACGAGCGGCGCAGCTTCAGCGCGGAGTGGACGAAGAAGCTCAGCGCGGGCGGGTGGATCTGCGCCTCCTGGCCGGAGGAGTACGGCGGTCGGGGCCTTTCGCTCATGCAGAGCGTCGTGCTGAACGAGGAGTTCGCCCGTGCGAACGCACCGATGCGCGCCGACTTCTTCGGCGACACGCTCGTCGGGCCCACGATTCTGCAGTGGGGCACGGAGGAGCAGAAGAAGTACTTCCTGCCGAAGATCCTGTCGGGCGAGATCACATGGTGCCAGGGCTTCTCGGAGCCCGACGCCGGAAGCGACCTTGCCTCCCTCAAGACGCGCGCCGAGCTCGACGGCGACGAGTGGGTGATCAACGGCCAGAAGGTCTGGACGACCCAGGCGCAGTACGCCGACTACATCTTCCTCTTGGCCCGGACCGACCCCGGGGCACCGAAGCATGCGGGCATCTCCTACCTGCTCGTGCCGATGCACCAGCAGGGAGTCGAGGTTCGCCCCATCGCACAGATCGACGGGTCTGCCGAGTTCAACGAGGTCTTCTTCTCGAACGCCCGGTGCCCGAAGGACAACGT
>JAJYGM010000416.1 GCA_021785095.1 Actinomycetes bacterium | reverse complement strand
AAGAGGTCCGACACGAGGTCCGACACGAGGTCCGAGACGAGGTCCTCTCAGCGTTCGGCCACCTCGCTCGCGGACATTTCGAACCGGCTGCGGGAGCGCTCGACCAGGTGACGGACGGTGGAGCGCTTCGCTCCGAGCGAGGTGCTCCGCGCAATGCGCAGCGTGATGCGCTGCTCGACGAGCGCCCGACGTCGCCGATGGCGCCGAGGGCGGCAGTTGCGCGCCACGGCAGGCCGGTCAGCCCATCGCGGGAAGCACCTCCCTGGCGATGAGCTCGAGATGATCGAGGTCGGAGAGATCGAGCACCTGTAGGTAGAGGGTCGAGGCTCCCGCGTCACGGTAGGCCAGGCACCGCGTGACCACCTCGTCGGGGACGCCGGCCGCGCCGTGCTCACGTAGCTCCGTGAGATCACGCCCGATGGCAGCGGCCCTGCGCTCGGCCTCGGCCTCGTCCCGTCCGCAGCACACGACGACGGTGGCCGACAACCGCAGGGAAGCAGGATCCCGCCCGATCGCCTCGCAGGCCTCGCCGACCCGCTCGTACTGGCGTGCAGCGTCGTCGACGACGAGGAACGGTGCGTTGAACTCGTCGCCGAAGCGAGCCGCGAGCCGAGGCGTGCGCACGTGTCCCGCGCCGCCGATGATCACCGGCGGCTGCGGGCTCTGGAGCGGTTTCGGCAGGGCGGGGCTCTGGTCGAGACGGTAGTGGCGGCCCGAGAAGGAAAATCGCTCCCCCACCGGCGTCGTCCACAGGCCCGTGACGATCTCCAGCTGCTCCTCGAGCCGTTCGAACCGCTCGCTCGTCGACGGGAACGGGATGCCGTAGGCGAGGTGCTCCTCTTGGAACCAGCCAGCGCCGATACCGAGCTCGACGCGTCCCGCGCTCATCTCGTCCACCTGCGCGACGGCGATCGCGAGCGGGCCCGGGTGCCGGAACGTCGCCGAGCTCACCAGCGTCCCGAGCCGGAGGCGCTGCGTCTCACGCGCGATGCCGGCCAGGGTCACCCAGGCGTCCGTCGGTCCCGGGAGCCCGTCGCCGCCCATCGCGAGGTAGTGGTCGGAACGGAAGAAGCCATCGAATCCCAGGGTCTCCACGTGCTGCGCCACTCGGAGCAGCTGACCGTACGAGGCTCCCTGCTGCGGTTCTACGAACACTCGAAGGCGCATCCGGCGGACGTTACCAGCGCCTTCCCCACGACCGCGAGTACCCTCGTTCGGATCCCGTTGAACGACTCGTTCGACGGAGCGGACGGACCGACGGGCCCACGGTTGCCACGGAGCACGAACAGAGCGCAGGCGACGCAGGCGACGCAGGCGACGCAGTCGACGCAGTCGACGCAGTCGACGCAGGCGACGCAGGCAACGCAGTCTCCTTGCGCGCGGATGGGCGGCTCTCGTGACCGAACCGCGGCGAAGACGCGACTGGGTTCTCGGCGGGTTCTCCAGCCTCATCGCGCTCGCCGCGCTGGTCATCGGCTCGGCGTTCGGCCACGTCGCCACACCCAAGCTGAACCCACGGCTGATCGGCTGGATCAGCGCCGCCGCGCTGCTCGCCTTCGGCGGGCTGGGGACGACGCGCCTTTCGGCAGTGCTCGGACGCCGTGTGGCCTCGACGTCGTTGCCTGCCGCGGGCGGCGCGGTGCGCATCATCACTGCTGCGGTGGGCTACCTCATCGTGATCTTCGGCGTGCTCGCGGTCGTCGACGTCTCCATCGAGCACCTCCTCGTGGGAGCCGGCCTCGCCGGCATCGTGCTCGGCATCGCGGCGCAACAGAGCTTGAGCAACGTCTTCGCCGGGCTCGTCATCATCTTCGCCAGGCCGTTCCACGTCGGGGACCGGGTGCGTGTGCGCTCGGGGGCGCTCGGGGGGATCTTCGACGCGCGCGTCCTGGAGATGTCGCTCACCTACGTGACCGTCCAGACCGAGGACGCCAGGTACAAGATCCCCAACTCCGCCATGCTCGCCGCGGGTGTCGCCCGCACACCGCGCACGCCGCTGCCCCAGCCGGCGAGCGCGGCACCGGCCCAGAAGGTGGCGGGGCAGCAGGCTCCGTCCACACCTGCTGCCGACGTTCCGGCCGCACCGACCCCCGGCCAGCAACCCGACGGCTCAGGGACAGAGCCACAAGCGTCGCCGAGCGGCGAGGCGTCCCCCGGACCGGCCGGCGCTGAGAGCGGCTGAACGCGCGGCCGAGCGCGAGCTGACGCCCTTCGCTCGGTTGGGCGCGCGGCCGGGCGCGCGGCCGGTCGCGCGGCCGGGCGCGTCCACACCTGCAGCGCCCCCGTCCGTGCGCCCGCGTCCGTTCGCCCAGGCCCACCTCACAGTCCGAGAGGCTCGGAGTCCCAGGGCCCGATGGGCTCAGCGCTCCGCCAGGTGCGCGGGAGCACTGCGATCGGGCAGCCTCAGCGCGGCCCGCGCCACCTCGACGGCCGTGGCGCGGAGGATCTCGAGATCGTCTTCGGGCCGACCGCGCACCAGCGCGCCGTGGACCGCGCTGAGCGCTGCGCGCACACGCGTGCGTTGCGCGGTGTCCGGCTCGTCCGTGCCGGCCAGCAGTGGCACGAGTCGTTGGAACAGGGGGATCGCTGAGCGGAGGCTCGCGCACTCCTTGACGGCAGGGTCGTTCGCAAGGACGCGGATCAGCTCGGCATGGCGCGCGACGAGGTCGACGTAGCTGAGGACGAGATCCCCACGCGGATCGTCCGAGGCGCCAGTGCCCGCGCTCTCGATCAGCTCCTCGAGCTCGGCCATCGCTGGTCCGACGATGGCGGACAAGAGGTCGTCTTTCGTGCGGAAGTAGTAGTAGAGCGCCGCCTTGGTGACGCCTAGACGCTCGGCGATCTCGCGCGTCGAGGTCGCCGCGAACCCTCGATCCGCGATGAGCTCGAGCGCGATGTCCAGGATCCTGGCTCGGGTCTGGTCCCCCGCACGTGCGTGGTCCACCGGTGCACGTGCGTGGTCGACAGTTTCACGTGCGGGGTCGACGGGCGCACGTGCATGGCTCACCTCCGGCCGTCCCCCGAGGACGCCCGCGACACCCCCGTCCGGGTCGATCGATCCCTGCACCACCGGACCGAGTCTAGCGACTTGACTTGCCTGTCGACAAGTAGGTAGACATTGGGGTGGTTGCAGGGCACCAGGAGATCGAGGAAATCGACAGGACAGGAGCAGCATGTTCGCCACGCTCGGACGGATCGTCGTGCGCCACCCCTGGCGAGTCATCGGCGTGTGGATCGTCGCCGCCGCGGCCGTCGTCGGTCTCGCGCCGAAGCTCGCGACGACATCGAGCGAGGTGTCGTTCCTTCCGAGCCACTACCAGTCGGTGCAGGCCGCGAACCTCCAGAAGAAGGCGTTCGCGAACGCGGCGACGCCCGCCGCGCTGGTCGTCGCCGAGCGCCCGGGTGGTGGGCCCCTCACCGCCCACGACATCTCGATCCTCGACCGCGCTCGCAACGCGCTCGCCTCGCATCGCATCCCGGCCGTGACCGCCATCGACCCCGCGGTCGTCTCCTCGAACCACCTCGTCGGCGTGATCGGGGTCGAGATGCCCAACGTGCAGGGGCAGCTCACGACGGCGCAGACCGACGCGGTGATCGCGCTGCGTCGCGACGTCGCCTCCTTGACGAAAGGGACCGGCCTGCGCGCCGGGGTGACCGGCACCGCCGCCCAAGCGTTCGACCAGCAGAAGTCCGGGCAGAGCGCGTCGAAGGTCGTGGCGAGCGCCACGATCGCGCTCATCCTCGTCCTGCTGCTCCTGATCTTCCGGAGCCCGGTGATCGCGCTGCTGCCCGTGGTGGTCATCGGGGTCGTCTCCCAGATCGCGGACGGCCTCATCTCGTCCCTCAGCCGGGCGTTCGGACTGCACATCGACAGCACCGTCTCGACGATGCTGATCGTCGTCCTCTTCGGGGTCGGGACCGACTACGTCCTCTTCTTGATGTTCCGCTTCCGGGAGCGTCTGCGCGCCGGCGTCGAGGCCAAGCAGGCGATGGTCGACGCTGTCACTCGGGTGGGCCCGGCCATCGCGACCGCGGCCGGCGCCGTGATCATCGCCTTCCTCGCACTGACGCTCTCGAGCATCACCCTCTTCCGCTCCCTCGGGCCTGCGCTCGCGATCGCGGTGGCGACCACGCTCCTTGCGGGGCTCACCCTCATTCCTTCGATCGTCTCGCTTCTTGGGACCCGCATCTTCTGGCCATCGCGCGCCTGGCAGCGCGAGCCGGGCGCTGCCCGCTTCGGAGCGATCGGCGACGTCCTCGCTCGCCGCCCCGGCAGGGTCGCCGCGCTGAGCGCCGGCGTGCTCGTCGTCCTGGGCGCCTTCGCGCTCAGCTTCCACCCCTCCTTCACACTCACATCGGGCAAGACAGCCACGACCCAGTCCGCGGTCTACTCGAAGGTGCTGCTGCACGGGTACGCCGCCGGTGAGGCCCAGCCCACCGACGTCTACCTCGAGTCCACCAGCGGCTCACCGATCCGGGCCTCGGCGCTGAGCGCCTACGCGCAGCGCCTGTCACACGTCGTCGGCGTCGCCACTGTCGCCCCGGCCAAGATCGCCGAGCACGGCACCGTGGCCGACTTCCGCGTGGTCCTCACGCATCCCCCGAAGTCCGCCGCTGCGATGACCATCGTGCGCGGCCCTCTCCAGCGCGCTGCCGACAACGCACCCCCAGGCACCAAGCCGCTCATCGGCGGGATCACCTCGATCTACGTGGACCTCGAGTCCGCGATGGGCCACGACTACGCGCTGGTGTTCCCGGTCGCGGCCGTCCTGATCCTGCTCATCCTCGCCCTGCTCCTGCGCAGCGTCGTCGCGCCGTGGTACCTCATGGGCGCGGTGGGGCTGGGCTTCGCGAGCACCCTCGGGGCGTCCGTCCTCGTGTTCCAAGACGCCCAGGGCCAGAGCGGCCTCACGTTCATCCTGCCGATCGTCATGTACCTCTTCGTCGTGGCGCTCGGCACCGACTACAACATCTTGATGGTCTCTCGTCTGCGCGAGGAGGCACGCGAAGGACGCGACCCGCGTGGCGCTGCTGCGATGGCGGTGCGCCATGCCGGCCCGACGATCGCCTCGGCCGGGCTCATCCTCGCCGGCACCTTCGCGTCGCTCATCCTCGCCGGAGGCACGACGCTCAGCCAGATGGGGTTCGCCATCTCCGTCGGCATCGCCATCGCCGCATTCATCATGGCGATGTTCCTCACGCCGTCGCTCACCGCACTCGTCGGTCACCGAGCCTGGTGGCCCGGCCACCGTGACGAGCCCTCAGCCGAGCTCGCCCCGTCCGGCGGGGCCGGGGCCGGACGTGACGGCCGTGCAGCTGGGTCCGACGGTGCCGCTGGGTCCGACGGTGCCGCTGGGTCCGACGGTGCCGCTGGGTCCGA
>JAJYGM010000451.1 GCA_021785095.1 Actinomycetes bacterium | reverse complement strand
CTCGACGACGAGGTGGTGGCGTTCGCGCACCTCGTCGAGGTGCTCGCCGGTCTCGCCGAGCGCGGGCCGGGCACGGTGCTGCGCTGCATCCAAGCCGTGCAGGCCTCCCGTCCCGTCGGCTGGCCCGGCGACGGGCCGGAGGGGTTCACCGCCACCGACGGGGCACGCACGCCCTGGCCGCCGGAGTTCGACCTCGTCGCGCAGCTCGGAGACGATCTCTCGCCGCCCGGCTCCTATGCCTTGCCGAGGAGCTGCTTCGTCGACCTCGGCCTCACGTACGGCGGTGCCGTCGCCGGCGCGGAAGAGTGGGAGGTGCTCCTGCACGCCGCGATGCTCTGCGGGGTGACGAACGAGGCGACCGAGGTCACGACGCTTCGTCGCGCCGGCGCGCTCGGCGAGCCGGCCGGTGCGCCCACCCTGGCGGAGGTCGCAGCCGCCCGCGCGCGGGTACGCGAGCGGCTCGACACGATGCCGCTTCTGCTCCCCGCAGGCTCGTCCCGGACGCTCCGTGCGCTCCGATCCTCGTCACCCCCCGCGGACAGGCTCGCCTAGGCGAGGATCCGGAGAGGCGCCTCGAGCAGGACCCGCAGGTCGGCGAGGAACTGCGCGCCCGTCGCGCCGTCGAGCACGCGATGGTCGACCGAGAGCGTGAGCTTCATCGTCGTCCGGACGACCACCTCGCCGTCCCGCACGACCGGCTGCGGCCCGGCTGCACCGACCGCGAGGATCGCGACCTGAGGCGGGTTGATGATCGCCGTGAACTCGTCGATGCCGAGCATGCCGAGGTTGCTGATCGTGAACGTCCCGCCGCCGAGCTCGTCGGGCGAGAGCCTGCGGCTGCGCGCGCGCTCTGCGAGGTCGCGGGCCTGACGGGCGATCTCGCCGAGCGTCGCCCGGTCCGCGTCACGGATCACCGGTACGACGAGGCCGTCGGGCACCGCCACGGCGACGCCGACGTGGACCCGGCGGTGGCGGACGATCGCGTCCGTCGCCCACGAGGCGTTGACCTCGGGGTGCACGCGGAGGACCGCAGCGCACGCCTTGACGAGGAGGTCGGTGACGGTGACCTTCCCCGCGCCTTCGGGCAGCGAGGCGTTGACCTCGGCACGGAGCCGGAGGAGCGCGTCGACCTCGACCACCGTCGTCAGGGAGAAGTGCGGCGCCTTCGCGCTCTCCGTCAGCCGCTCCGCGGTGAGCCGCCGCATCGTGGAGAGCGGGACGACCTCGTCGTCCTCGCCGGCGGTGGCTCTCGACGCCCCCGCCGGGACAGGCGGCGCGCCGGACGACGCCCGCTGCCCGTTCGCGAGCCGTGCTGTCCCCGGCTGCGCGATCGCAGACTCGACGTCGGCCCGGACGATCCGCCCGCCGGGCCCACTGCCTGCGAGGCTCCCGAGGTCGATGCCCGCCCGGCGGGCGAGCGAACGGGCGAGGGGCGACGTGCGCAGCGAGCCCTCGGTGCGCGAAGGGGTGCCGGACGGGTCGGCGGCCGGTGCCGGTGCGACGGCTGCAGTGGTCACGGCCGCCTCGCCTTCCGGCGACTCGCCGGCCGCACGCACGGGCGCGGGCACCACGTCGCCCGCGCGTGCCGGCGGCGAGCTGGTGGCGATCGGCGCTCCGGCGGACCCCGAGCCGTCCCCGATCTCTGCGACCGGCTCGCCGATCGCCGCGGTCGACCCCTCGGGGACCAGGATCTGCTCGAGCACGCCCGACTCGTAGGCCTCGAGGTCCATCGTCGCCTTGTCGGTCTCGATCTCGGCGACGACGTCGCCACGGGTGATCTGGTCACCTGGCTGCTTCAACCAGCGCGCGATCGTGCCCTCCTCCATGGTGTCGGAGAGCCGGGGCATGAGGATCTGGGACATGTCGTGCCTATCGGTCGATCGTGGATGCTGTCGGTCGCGTGCTGCCGGCGCAGCGGTCGGGTGCCGGGCTACCGGGAGAACGCCGTCGCGTCGAGGATCTCCCCGACGACCTTGCGCAGGGCGGTCGCGTCCGGGAGCGATGCCGTCTCGAGCGGCTTCGCGTACGGGACGGGGACCTCGGCGGCCGCCACCCGGCGGACCGGTGCGTCGAGGTAGTCGAAAGCGCCTTCCTGGATGGTCGCCGCGATCTCGGCGCCGATGCCGTAGCTCAGCCAGTCGTCCTCGAGCACCACGGCGCGGGAGGTCTTGCGGACGGACGCGACGACGGTCCCCCGGTCGAGGGGGCGCAAGCTCCGCAGGTCAACGACCTCGGCGGAGACGCCGGACTCCTCGAGATCGCGGGCGACCTCGAGCGCGACGGTGAGCGCCCGCGAGTACGCCACGATCGTGATGTCCGTGCCGGGCTTGACGACCGCCGCGGTGCCGATCGGGAGCACGTGGTCCCCGCCTGGCACCTCGCCCTTCGCGTTGTACAGGCCGAGGTTCTCGACGACGAGCACCGGGTCGTCGTCGCGCATCGCGGCGGTGAGCAGCCCCTTCGCGTCCGCCGGCGTCGCCGGCACCACGACCTTGAGGCCCGGGATGTGCGCGTAGTACACCTCGATGTTCTGCGAGTGGCTGGCGCCGAGCTGCTGGCCACCGCCGCCCGGGGTCCGGATGACGAGCGGCACGGACACCTGCCCGCCGAACATCGCGTGGATCTTCGCCGCATGGTTCACGATCTGGTCGATCGCGAGCAGGCTGAAGTTGATCGTCATGAGCTCGACGACCGGGCGCATCCCCAGCATCGCGGCACCGATCGCGGCACCGACGAAGCCCTCCTCGGCGATCGGGGTGTCGCGCACCCTCTTCGGCCCGAACTCCGCGAGCAGCCCCGCGGTGATCTTGTACGAGCCCTCGAAGTGGCCGATCTCCTCGCCGATGAGCACGACGGACTCGTCGCGCCGCATCTCCTCGGCGAGGGTGTCGTGGAGGGCCTGGCGATAGGTCATGGTCGTCATCGGGCTGCGACGTGCTCCTCGAGCTCACCGGGTGCGAAGAGGGGGTCGCCGGGCAGCTGGTGGGGCGCGTTCGGGACCGGGGTCGTGTAGACGTTCGAGAAGAGCTTGCCGACGTCGGGATCGGGGCTGTGCTCGGCGAAGGCGACGGCCTCGTCGACCGCCGCCTCGGCCTCCGCGTCGATCCGATCGGCCGCGTCGGCGTCGAGGGCTCCGGAGGCGACGAGGCGCTCTCGCAGCGCCGGCACGGGATCGGCCTTCTTCGCCGCCTCGACGTCCTCGGCCGAGCGGTAGCGGGCGGGATCGACGACCGAGTGGCCGCGCAGGCGATGGCTGACGGCCTCGAGGAGCATCGGCTGGTGCTCGCGGCGTGCCCGCTCGAGCGCCGCGCGCGCGGCCTCGCGCACCGCGACGACGTCGTCGCCGTCGACTCGCTCCCCGGGGATCCGGTAGGAGGCACCGCGCTTGTACAGATCCGGCTCGCCCGAGGAGGCCTGCACCGACGTTCCCATGCCGAGGCCGTTGTTGACCACGACGTAGACGACGGGCAGGTGCCAGACGGCCGCGAGGTTGAGGCTCTCGTGGAACGCCCCGATGTTCGTCGTGCCGTCGCCCATGAGGCACATCACTGCAGGAGAGTCCGGACCGGGTCCGTTGCGCTGCGCGATAGCGAGCGCCGCGCCGGTGGCGAGGGGGATCTGGCCGCCGACGATGCCGTAGCCGCCGTAGAGCTTGGCTTCCTTGTCGAACAGGTGCATCGAGCCGCCCCAGCCGCCCGATATCCCGTCCCGCTTGCCGAACAGCTCCGCCATGACGCGCCCCGGCGACGCGCCCCGGGCGATCGCATAGCCGTGCTCCCGGTAGGTCGTGAAGAGGTAGTCCGACGGCTCGAGCGGCGCCATCAGGCCGACGACCGTCGCCTCCTCGCCGAGGTTCAAGTGGCAGTAGCCACCGATGCGGGCACGCTGGTACATCTCCGAGGCACGCAGCTCGAACGCCCGTATCAGCGACATCTGCCGGTAGTAGCCCACGAGAGCCTCGACCGCCGGCTCGGCGGTCCCGGTGGCAGGCTCCCCAACGGCAGGCTCCCCTACGGCGGGCTCCTTCGCGCCCGCGGCGCGCCCGCGACGCGGCCGGCCTGGTCTCGTCGCGGTCTGATCGGTCATCGACGCTCCTCGGTGGACTCGACACACAGCTCAGCGCACCACCGGCGATCCGTGCAAGGCGCAGTGCCGACCATCGGCCCGCCCTGGACCGCCGAGCCACCGGCGGCTGCAGCCCGGACAGGGCTATTGGCGATGCGACCCTACGTTATCGCCCGGCCCAGGTATCGAGCGGGCCCGCCGCGCTCCGGCTCCGGCGAGGCGCTCCGGCCGGCCTCGAGCCCGATGCGGGGCGGTAGCGTCTGACCGGTGCCCGGCATCCCGGGCGGACGGCAGCGGTGTCGAGGAGGTCCAGGTGACGTCGGTGGCAGGACAGCGGGAGCTCGACGTGGTGGTGGTCGGCGGAGGCACTGGCGGCTACAGCACGGCTCTGCGGGCAGCCGGGCTGGGCCTCGAGGTCGCCCTCGTCGAGCGTGACCTCGTCGGGGGCACCTGCCTGCACCGCGGCTGCATCCCGAGCAAGGCGCTCCTGCACGCTGCCGAGATCATGGAGGGCATCGAGGAGGGCGGCAAGCGCTGGGGGATCGGCGCGACGGTGGCGTCGGTCGACGCTGCCGCACTCGGTGCGACACGTGACGACATCGTCGACCGCAACTACAAAGGCCTGCTCGACCACCTCCACCACGACGGGATCGAGGTCGTCCAGGGCACCGGGCGCCTCTCCTCGCCCCGCTCGGTCAGCGTGACCGGGACCCCCGACGCAGGGCCGGTCGAGCTGCGGGCACGCCGGGGCGTCGTCGTCGCGACGGGCAGCCGGCCCCGCCAGCTCCCGGGCTGCCCCGCCGACGGCGAGGTGGTCCTCACCTCCGACGACGCGACGCGCAGCACCCGCCTGCCCGCCTCGGTCGTCATCGTCGGTGCCGGGGCGATCGGGGTCGAGTTCGCCACCTTCTACCGGGCCTTCGGCGCCCAGGTGACCGTCGTCGAGGCGCTCGGCAACGTGCTGCCGGGCGAGGACCCCGACGTCAGCCAGGAGATGGCCCGGGCACTGCGGCGCAAGGGGATCACCGTCCACCTCGGTGCCCAGCTCGGCGACGTCGAGCGACGGGGTCCGGGGATCTCCGCCCTCGTGCGTGACGCGAAGGGCGAGCACCGCGTGGAGGCCGAGATCCTCCTCGTCGCCATCGGCCGCGTGCCGGTCACCGACGGCGCGGGGCTCGAGGAGCTCGGCATCCCGCTCGACCGGGGCTACGTCGTGCCCGCGGACTGGGGGCGCCTCGAGACGGGCGTCCCCGGTGTCCACGTCGTCGGCGACCTCCTCGCACCCCCGTCGCTCGCGCTCGCACACGCGTCGTTCGCG
>JAJYGM010000690.1 GCA_021785095.1 Actinomycetes bacterium | reverse complement strand
ACATCATCTTCGACTGCGGGGTGATGAGGTTCGATAGCAGGAGATTGAGGTCGCCGAACCTGAGCGCGAAGGCCGCCCTGGTGAGAAAAGAATTGATGCGGACCCCGCCACTTCCGTGGTAATGACCCTCGACGTTGGTGCCTGTCGAGCGCTGGCTGTTGAGCTCAGGCTGGCGCGTGTCAGCGATCACATAGCCTGGCTGGTTCACGCCGAAGTATATGGCTGGCTGCCGAAGCTTCGGGAAGCCCTTTGCGACCTTCGGGGGCACGTCCCTGATCGCGAAGACCGGGTTTCCCTTGGCCGTGGCATGATTCGCCTTTGCCAAGACAAGACCTTCCCCATGCGTGTATTGCAGGTGCTCGTTGACCCAGCTGGAGGACGGGAGGTTTGTCGGGTTGATCTGACGAACGCCCACGATGGCGGGGCGGACGGTCCCGTGTGTTGTGTAGTCCTCGACCTGGACGGTCTGGAACGTGTAGTACCCGCTGATGGCCTGTTTGACTTGGAAGTCTGCGAGCGAGATCCTTGTGCTCGGGTCCCAGAGACGGATGTTGTTGAGCGTTGTGAGACTGGTTGCGATTGTGGATGTTGGTGGCACTGTGTTGTCCGGGTACTTCGTGGTCACTTTGACGTGATCCAGCCCGTACGCATAGCGAGTGGCTGCAATGTTACGTGCGATGTAGGGGTGCTCGAGCGTGCTCTGTGCAGGATTGACCTTGAGCGCCTGGAGAACGGCCGGGTAGATCACTCCGATCACGAGCGCGACGAAGCCCCACAGGCCGACCGCCAGGACGGGCAGCGTCCACCCCTGACGCCGCACGTTGTACAGGAGTATTGCCGCAGCGAAGAGGGAGACGAAGAAAAGGATCTCAAGAGCCGGGAGTCTCGCGTGCACGTCGGTGTACGTCGCACCCTCTACATATCCGCCGGTCGATAGGTCGAGGGAGTAGCGAGAGAGCTCGTACCCGCCGGCTTTCGCCAGTGCGACGAGGGCGAGGAGCACGGACAGGTGGACCTTCACGACGGGCCGCACCCGCGGCGTCGCATGAGGTCGGATGCCGCCGTTCAAGTAGTGGAACAGCGCGCTGATCACGAGCACCACGACGAGTGACGCAAGCGTCCAGTCGACGAGGAACTGGAGGAACGGGAGGGCGAACACGAAGAAGCCGTCGTTGATTCCAAACTGAGGATCGGAGTGGGGGAACGGCATGGCGTGAGTGAAGAGCAGCCAGCTGTTCCACTGTCCGATGGCGGTGGACCCAGCGATGAGGCCGGCCACGAGGGCCAGGGCGGCGTACACGCGCCCTGCGTACGGTCGCACCGTTCGCTGGTAGCGAGCGATGAGCTCGTCCTCCGGGTCGACTGACGGCGCGTGCGCGGCGACTCTGTCGCAGATCACGAGGTTCACCCAAAGAAGAACGAAAAATGCCGCGCCGAAGCTCGCGAAGAGACCGATCTTCACCGCAAGGAGCGTGGACCACACAGCGTGGAATCCCACCGAGGAGAACCAGAGGCTGTCGGTGTAGAGACCGGCAAGCGAACGCAGGGAGCCGAGCAGGACGATCAGGACGATGACGCCGCCGATGATCCATCGCCGCGCGTGGCGAGCCCGCGGTCTTGCGACACGAGAGGGGACGTCCGGCGGCGTTCTCACACAGGAAGCCTAAAGCCCGGCCGTGCTCAACGAGGGGTCGGCAAGACCAGGCACCGGCAACCCGAATGCGCCGGAGGGTGTCGATGGCCGGTCGGGAACGCGTCACCCGGTGCGACGGCCCCGGCGAGCCCGTTGTCCTCGCAGTCGGCACACCCGGGTCCGACCTCGCTCCGGCTCCAGCGGATGCCGCGCCTGCCCGCGCCGGCGATCACGCCCTTCGAGAACGCCTCGACAGCGCTGTCTTCTGCGAGGCGCTCGATCCGCTCACCTCTCCACTCCCGGTACGCGGCGCCGATGCGTTCGGCGGGGTCGGAGATCCCCCCCGCGTCGAGACGGCGTCGAAGCAAGGTCACGATGGTGGACGCGAGCTGCCCGTTCACCTCGTGCACCGCAGTCTCGTCCGGGCCCGCCGCCTTGGGCAGGCGACCGCCGACGACCGCTCGCGCGAAGGCGGTGCCCGCGGCCATCGCGTCGCGCAACGACGCCGTCGCCGCCTTGGCGTAGAGCGCCTGCTGCGACGCTTCGTCGAGGAGGAGCTCGCTGCTCCACTCGCCCGTCCCCTGCCGCAGGCGATCGAGAAGTCCGTTCTGGTCGTCCTGGAGCGCTCGCTTCAAGCGGCGCGCCAACGCCGTCGCGATGGGATCCAGGGCGTCTGCCCGTCGAGCGAACATGTCGGCGTCCAGAGAGCCTCCGGCGCCTCCTCCGTCACCGCCCTCGTCCACTGTGACGGCTTGCAAACCTCGGACCGTGCGGTCGACGCCATCCTCGCCAGCGACCGGGTCGGCGGCAGCGACCGGGGGAGCCGGGTCGGTGTGGTCCTGCGGACCGGCGTTCTCCGGCCGGTCGGCGGCATGCCGAGCGCGCAGGCGTGCGAACAGGCCGTCGACGTCGGCCCCGCCTGCGCCCGCCACCGAGGCGGGCGCCGGGCCCTCCGCAGCGCCGGGCTCAGGCATGCGACTGGAGACCGCATGAGCAGGCTCCGTCACCATCGTCGCGACGTCGTCGAACCGCAGCGCCGTCCTCGGCACCCGGGCCCCGAGGTCCCCCCGCACCTCTGCCTGCTGCCCCTCGAAGGGCGCGGGCCCAACCGGCGTGACGCCATGAGGCGCGTCCCCAGCGGGTTTGATGGCGCGGGACGGGGGCTCTGGCGGCGAGACGCCGAAGGACGACGTCTCGGGCGAAGCTGTGCCGTAAGGTGACGGACGAGGCTCGGCTGCCGAGATGCCAGGCGCCGGTACATCGGGGCGCGTGGAGGTCTCCTCGGGGCGCGCGTTTTCGAGATCCTCTCGCTCCGCAGCCCCTTGTGAAAGTCCCAGCACCGCTCCCGGCGCAGGTTCCCGCCTAGGTTCCTCCGCAGGGCTCTGCCCTTGAACATGCTCGGGGGCGGGCGGCTTCAGCTCATCGGCCTGGCGCAGCTCAGCGGGCGGCTTCAGCTCATCGGGCTGGCGCAGCTCATCGGGCTGGCGCAGCTCATCGGCCTGGCGCAGCTCGGCGATCGCACGCTCGGCCTCCTCCACCAGTACCGGCTCGGGAACGTCAGGACCGCGGGTTTTCGCCGCGCCCGCAGCTGACGCCCGCGCGGAGTCCTCGGCGTGCGAGAGGTCCTCGACGATCCGGTCGAGGGACCTTCGTACCGCGATGACCGAGGCGGCGATCTCGTCACGCGCGGCCCGATAGAGCTCGATCTGCTCGGCAACCAGTCGGCGGCGGTGAGCCAGGTCCGCGAGCACCCGTCGGCGAGCCTCCTGCGCCTGGTCGAGCATCGCCCGGCCGTGCTCGCGCGCGCGCTCGACGACCGCCTCGCCCTCCACGCGCGCGGTCTCGAGCACCGCGGCCGCCTCCTCCCGAGCCTGGTTGCGAATGGAATTGGCCTCGAGCTCGGCTTCGGCGATCCGCTCGGCCGACGACGACTCGGCGTTCACCTGGATGTCCGTCGCCTGCTGCTGCGCGTCGCGCGCCATCGAGGCGGCGGTCTCCTCCGCCTGCGAAAGGATCCGCGCGGCCTCCTCGTGGGAGCCCCGCAGCACCGCTGCACTGCGCTGCCCGAGTGACGCCGTGAGCATGCCTTCGTCGATCACCGGATGGCGCGCCCGCTCCTCGGCGTCGTTCAGCTCGTGCAAGAGCTCCTGCTCGCGCCGGTGTGCGCGCTCGAGTGCCTTGGCGACCAGGTCCAGGTAGGCGCGGACCTCGTCGGGATCCAAGCCGCGACGCACGGTGCCGAACCTGCGGCGCGAGACGTCATCCGCGTCGATGCGCGAGCTGGAGATGGTCGGATGGTCGTCAGCCACCGCGCAGAGCCTATGACCCGTGGCGTGCCGGGGTCGGCGGAACCGAGCCCCCGAGCCGGCGGAGGTCTGCGAGCGCTCCCGCCAGGGAGCTGACGCCGTAGACCTTGAGCGACGAGGTGGCCTTCGACCTCGCTGTCCTCACCTGGGCCGCCGGCACGAAGAAGACGGTCGCGCCTGCCCGTTCGACCGCGATCGTCTTCTCACGGACACCGCCGACCTCGCCCACCGCGCCTGTCGGCGCGATCGTCCCGGTCGCTGCCACCGTCCTGCCGCCGGTGAGGTTGCCGTCCCACAGCGTGTTGATGATGCCGAGGGTCATCGCCAGCCCTGCGGACGGCCCGCCGATGGACGTGGTGCGCAGACCGACCGGGAAAGGCAGCTCGAACACCGGCTGCGTCTCGGCCTGGATCCCGAGGAACCCCTGCCCATGCCAGCCGGTCCCCGGGCACAGCGGTGTCTGCACCGGGTGCGGGACGGATGACGGCCAGCGACCGAGTCGCACCGTCTCGTGGACCGAGGGGCCGGGCACCAGGTCGGCGTGGACGCCGACGTGCGAGCGTTCGACCGTCAAGTGCACGAGAGCGCCGGCGCGGCGCGAGGCAAGAGATCGTGCGAAGGCGCACGCGTCGGGGGTGCGGCGACCTTCCACGGCGGTGACGACCTGGCCGACGGAAAGTGCACCGGCGGCCGGGGAGCCCGGGACGACTGCGAAAACCACAACCCCGAGGTCGTGGACGCCGACGCGGTAGCCGAGGCGGGTCAGGGCGGCAGCCTTCGCCGCCGACTGGGACTGCTCCATCTCGAGGTAGCCCTGTGCGACGAGCTGCGACGGCGGCGTCGCCGGTCCGAGCACTGTGGCCGCTGGCAGGATCTGGGCGTTGCCACGCAGGGAATCGAAGAAATAGGTGAACGCAGTCACCTGTGTGAGGTAGACGTCGGTCAGCAGCACGCTTCCGTGCAGCCGGTGTGCACGTCGCTTCGAGACGTGCACCACGGAAGCGACCGGCCGGGCCACTCCGGGCGTGATCACGTAGTAGCCGAGGTCCACGTGGTCGGCGACGACGCTCGCGACGATGAGCACCAAGACGACGATGCCGGTGATCCGGGCCCAGCGCGGGGCGCGCCACCGACCCGCTGGTGCCCTGGAGCGGTCCGTCGGGCTGCCAGCGCCGGGCGGAGCGCCCCACGGCCCATCGGTCTCCGAGCCCTGGGCGTTGCCGGGCGGCGTGCGGCGAGGATCGTGTGCAGACATACTCGGGCGGTGGGGGAAGATCCTGCCACGAACGGCCCTCTCCGCCTGGTCGACGTCGTGATCGCCGGCCACCGCGGGGATGCCGCGACGCCCCGACGCGCCCTCGGCTCGGCCGACCCGCGGGTCCGCGAGGTCGCGCTCGGCGCGCTGGCCCGAGCGGGATGCCTCGACCGCGAGATCGTCGCACGTGTGAGATCGG
>JAJYGM010000158.1 GCA_021785095.1 Actinomycetes bacterium | reverse complement strand
ACGGGTGCGGGAACCGGTGCTGGCGCGAGGTGCTCACCGAGCCAGAAGGCGGCGAAGGCCTGCTCGTAGCGGGGGACGTCCTCGAGTCGGCGGACAAGGGTGGCGCGTCCCGCCCAGTAGACACCCTCCCGGGTGCCGAGACCGACAAGCGCGAGCGCCCTCGCATAGTCGGTCACCGCGCCGATCGGGACCTCGACGCCGAGGCCACGGACCAGGCGTGCGAAGGCGACGGGGAGCGAGGTCGGCCCGCCCGTCCCGACCGTGGGAGGCACCGCGCTCACGCCCCGCGCAGCACCGCCGTGCGGACGAGCTCGGCGATCCCTGCGGTGCGGATCCGCTCGGCATCCTCCCGGTACTTGCACACGCTGCCGAGCGTGGCCGCGACGCTCTCCTCGTCCAGGCTGCGCCGCCCCACCGCCGCGAGCGCCTCCGCCCAGTCGATCGTCTCGGCCACCCCCGGCGGCTTGTAGAGGCCCATCGAGCGCAGCGTCTGCGCGGCTGCGGCCGTCTGGCGGACGAGGGTCGCGTCCACCCCGGGGGCGCGCAGCGTCACGATCGCCACCTCCCGCGCGAAGTCGGGGTGCTCCACCCAGTGGTAGAGGCACCGGCGCTTCAGCGCGTCGTGGACGTCACGAGTCCGGTTCGACGTGACCACGACCACCGGCGGGCGCTCGGCGCGGAAGGTCCCGAGCTCGGGAACCGTCACCGCGTAGTCCGAGAGGATCTCGAGCAGGAACGCCTCGAACTCGTCGTCCGCCCGGTCGACCTCGTCGATCAGGAGGACCGGCGGGGACTGCCGGGCACGGCGCGGTGCGATCGCCTCCAGCAGTGGCCGGCGCACGAGGAAGCGCTCCGAGTAGAGCTCGTCCTCCACCTCCGCGCCGAGGGCACCACCGCCGGCCCGCACCTCGGCGGCGCGTAGGTGGAGGAGCTGGCGGGAGTAGTCCCACTCGTAGACCGCTTGGGCGGCGTCGATCCCCTCGTAGCACTGCAGTCGCAGCAGCTCCGCTCCGCTGGCTGCGGCAAGCGCCTTGGCCACCTCGGTCTTGCCGACCCCGGCCTCGCCTTCGAGGAGCAGGGGGCGGTGGAGCGCGACCGCCAGGAAGATCGCCGTCGCGAGCCCGTCGTCCGCGAGATACCCGTTCGCCTCGAGGGCGTCCCGCATCTCCTGTGGGGAGCCGGGCGGCCACGGCGTCGGAACAGTGGGTGAGGTCGAGTCCGCGCTCAGCCGCCTGCCTCCTCGAGCGCCCGACGCACGAGCACCCGCGCCAGGTGTGCGCGGAACTCCGGAGAGGCGTTCAGGTCCGCGGGCGGGTCGAGCCCCTCCGCAGCCAGGGCTGCGGCGTCCGCAACGGAGGCTCCGCTCGCGAGCGCTTCCTCCGTCGCCCTCGCCCGAACAGGCGTGGAACCCATGTTCACCAGCGCGACCCCGCTCGAGCCGTTGCGGCGGACCGCAGCCACGCCCACGATCGCCCAGTCCTGGGCACGGCGGTTGAACTTCTGGAAGGACCACCCTCCCGGCGAGGCCGGCACGCGCACCTCGACGAGCACCTCGCCCGGCTCGAGCGCCGTCTCGAGGAACCCCGTGAAGAACTCCCCAGCCGGGATCTCGCGCCGCCCGCCCGGGCCCTGTGCGACGAGCGTGCCACCGAGCGCCAGCACGACCGCCGGCAGGTCAGAGGCAGGATCGCCGTGCGCGAGCGAGCCGCCGATGGTGCCGCGGTGACGAACCTGGGGGTCGCCGACCTGGGACGCGGCGTGCGCGAGGAGCGGGACCATCTCCCGGAGCACCGGAGAGATCTCGACGTCCCGGTGGCGAGTGAGGGCACCGATCGCGACCTGGTCGCCCTCGTCACGGACGTACGAGAGCCCCTCGACCCGGCCGATGTCGACGACGACCGCCGGGGTTGCGAGACGCAGCCGCATGAGCGGGAGGAGCGAGTGCCCACCCGCCAACAGCTTTGCGTCGTCGCCGAGCTCGCCGAGCTGGGCGACCGCGTCCTCGACGGTGTGGACCCTGCGATACTCGAACGCCGCGGGGATCATGCCCCCACCTCCTTGTCTGTCTCGCCACTCGATGCCTCGAGTGCCTCCCAGACCCGCCACGGGCTGGCGGGCATGACGATGTCGGTCACGCCGCGGGGCCGGAGCGCGTCCACGACCGCGTTCATGACAGCCGGCGTCGACGCGATCGTCCCGGCCTCGCCGACACCCTTCACCCCGAGCGGGTTGGTCGGGCTCGGCGTGACGGTGCTCGACAGGGTGTACGACGGCAGGTCCGCGGCCGACGGGACGAGGTAGTCCGCGAGCGTGGACGTGAGGAGGTTGCCCGCCTCGTCGTAGACCGCCTCCTCGAACAACGCCTGCGCGACGCCCTGGGCGACACCCCCGTGCACCTGGCCCGCGACGATGAGCGGGTTGATCTGGTTGCCGCAGTCGTCCACCGCCACGTAGGTCCGGATCCGCACCGCCCCGGTCTCGGTGTCCACCTCGACCACGGCGACATGGGTTCCCGAGGGGAAGGTGAAGTTCGGGGGATCCCAGCTGATGGAGGCCTCCAGGTTCGCCTCCATGCCGTCCGGCAGGTTGTGCGCGGTGAAGGCCTCGAAGGCGATGGCCTGGATCGGGAGCGACCGCTCCGGGGACCCACGGACCGAGAACGCCCCGCTCGTGTACTCGAGGTCGTCCTCGGCCGCCTCGAGCTGGTGCGCGGCGATGGCGCGCGCCTTGTCGAGCACGCGTTGGCCGGCGAGCCAGACCGCGGTGCCCCCGACCGACAGCGAGCGCGACCCGTAGGTGTCGAGCCCGTGGGGCGAGACCGCTGTGTCCCCGTGGAGCACCTCCACGTCCTCCATCGGCACCCCGAGCTCGTCGGCGACGATCTGCGACCAGGCGGTCTCATGTCCCTGGCCGTGGGGGGAGGAGCCGGTCACGACCTGGACCTTGCCGGTCGGGAGGATCCGCACCGTGGCCGCTTCCCAGCCGCCTGCGCCGTAGTTGAGCGACGCGAGGACCCGGGAGGGTGCCAACCCGCACATCTCGACGTAGGAGGACAGCCCGATCCCGAGCTGGACGCGATCCCCCCGCGCACGCCGGTCGGCCTGCTCGGCGCGCAGCTCGTCGTAGCGCACGACGGAGAGCGCTTCGTCGAGCCCCGCGTGGTAGTTGCCCGAGTCGAAGACGAGCCCCGCCGCCGAGGCGTAGGGGAACTGCTCGGCGCGGATGTAGTTCCGTCGGCGCAGCTCGGCCGGATCGATGCCCGTCTTCGCCGCAAGCGCGTCCATCGCCCGCTCGATCGCGTACGTCGCCTCGGGACGCCCGGCCCCACGGTAGGCGTCGGTCGGCGTGGTCGTGGTGAAGACCGCGGTGCAGCTGAAGGAGTACGCCGGGATGTCGTAGACGCCGTGGTAGAGGAAGGCGCCGAGGAGGGGGACCCCGGGAGTCACGAGCTGGAGGTACGCGCCCATGTCCGCGAGCAGGCGCACCCGGACCGCCTGCACCCTGCCCTCCGCGTCGGCTGCGAGCTCGATGTGCTGGACCTGCCCCCGGCCGTGGATGGTCGCCTGGGTGTTCTCGCTGCGCTCCTCCCGCCACCGCACGGGACGCCGCAGCCGGCGCGCGAGCGCAACTGCCAGGAGATCCTCGGCGTAGACGTCGATCTTCGAGCCGAACCCGCCGCCGACCGCGGGCGCGACCACCCGGAGCTTGGACTCGGGCATCCCGAGCGTCGCGGCGACCATGACGCGCACGATGTGCGGGGTCTGGGTCGATGCATAGAGGGTGAGGTTGCCACCGAAGGGCTCCGGCACCGCCAGGACGCCGCGGGGCTCCATCGCCGAGGGGATGAGGCGCTGCTGGATGTAGCGCTCCGACACCACGTGCGCCGCCTCGGCGAAGGCCCGCTCCACGGCGTCGGGGTCGGGGATCAGCTCCCAGGTGTACGCGCGGTTGGTGCCGAGGGCTGCGTGGACGAGCGCGCGGTCGGAGCTCGCGTCCTCCAGGTCGACGACGGCAGGGAGCTCCTCGTAGTCGACTACGACGCTGCCCGCGGCATCGCGAGCGAGCGCGTCCGAGGTCGCCACCACGACCGCCACCCCGTCCCCTGCGTAACAGACCTCGTCGACCGCGAGGGGGTAGTGGGGCGGGTTCTTCATGTCCGCAGTCACGGGCCAGGCGCAGGGGATCGGTCCGAGCCAGTCCCCTGCGAGCTCGGCGCCGGTGAAGACGGCGACTACGCCGGGCATGCTCGCCGCGGCAGTGGTGTCAACGGAGCGGATCCGTGCGTGAGCGACGGGGCTGCGGACCAGCGCGAAGTGCAGCGCCCCCGATACGACGAGGTCGTCGACGAAGCGTGCCTCGCCCGAGAGGAGCGCTGGATCCTCACGCCGGCGAACCGGCGTGCCGACGAACCCGCGGGACTCGGTCGTCGTCATGTCCTCACCTCCCGACCGGTGCGGGCGCGGCTTCCGCTGCGGCGAGCACCGCTTTGACGATGTTGTGGTAGCCCGTGCAGCGGCACAGATTGCCCTCGAGACCCTCCCGGACCTCCGCCTCCGTCGGCGAGGGGTGCTCGGCCAGCAGGGAGACGGCCGCCATCACCATCCCTGGCGTGCAGTAGCCGCACTGGAGCCCGTGGTGCTCGCGGAACGCCGCCTGCATCGGATGCAGCGTCCCGTCGGGCGAGGCGAGCCCTTCGATCGTGGTCACCTCGTGTCCGTCTGCCTGCGCCGCCAGCAGCGTGCAGGACTTCACCGACTCCCCGTCGAGCAGCACGGTGCAGGCACCGCACGAGGAGGTATCGCAGCCGACGTTCGTCCCGGTGAGCCCGACGACCTCGCGCAGGTAGTGCACGAGCAGCACCCGAGGCTCGACCTCGTCCTCGTGCTCGACCCCGTTGACCCGGACCTGTACCCGCATGGGCACCCCCTTCTCGCTCGCTCCCCGACCCGTCGCCTGCCCTGCCTCGATCCAGTACCGCACGCCGCAGCCTCGAAGTGCTCGAGGCCGCGGCGTCCAGCTCGACGCCACGACACGTGGCGCGAGGCTCAGCCAGCCCCGGGCGACGCTGGACCACGTCGCCTCGACGCTCCGCCAGGCAGCTCGCCCGAGCCGAGCCCACTCGCACGATAGGTCATCACCGGCTGGTTGTGCCCGACGAGGCCCGGACCGCCTCCCAGATCCGCTCCGGCCTCGCCGGCATGTCGAGGTGACGCACACCGAGGTGCGCGAGGGCGTCGACGACCGCGTTCTGGACGGCGGGGGTCGCGCCGATCGTGCCGGACTCCCCGATGCCCTTCACGCCGAGCGGGTTGCGCGGGGTCGGGGTCTCGGTGTGGGACAGCTCGAAGCTCGGCAGCTCGGTCGCGCTGACGAAGGGGTAGTCGGCCAGGTTCGCCGTCAGCGGGTT
>JAJYGM010000716.1 GCA_021785095.1 Actinomycetes bacterium | reverse complement strand
GCCGAGCTGCTTCTCGACCTCGACCTCCACCGGGAGGCCGTGGGTGTCCCAGCCAGCCCGACGCTCGACGAGGTACCCGCGCATGGTGCGGAAGCGGCAGAAGAGATCCTTGTAGACGCGCGCCCACACGTGATGGAGCCCGGGCCGGTTGTTCGCGGTCGGCGGGCCCTCGTAGAAGACCCAGGGCGGAGCGCCCCGGCGGCCAGAGACGGAGCGCTCGAAGACCTGGTGCGCGCGCCAGCGCTCGAGCTCCTCGATCTCGAGGGCGACGAAGTCGGCTTCAGGGGAGAGGGGTCGGAACACCGGTGGCGTGAGCCTATCGAGGCGCCGGCGCCCCGCCGTCGTGCCCAGAGACGAGGCGGCGCCACAGCTCCTCGTCGGCGTCTTCGAGCGAGCCGAGCACGGCGTCGGCGATCGCGAACGCCGGCTGTTCGCGCTCGTCGACCGACGGCACCGCCACGCAGGTCATGCGCGCCGCCTTGGCGGCGAGCACCCCGGCGGGCGAGTCCTCCCACACGAGGCAGCGGTCGGGGGCGACGCCCAGGCGCGAGGCGGCAGTCAGGAAGACCGCGGGGTGCGGCTTGCCGTAGAGCTCCTCTTCTGCGGAGTGCACGAGGGCGAAGTGCGTGGCCAGCCCGAAGCGATCGAGCACCAAGGAGATCAGCCGGTGCTCGGACGACGAGGCGAGCGCGAGGACGAGGCCATGGTCGCGGCACAGCGAGATCGCCCTGTCCACGCCTGGCTGCAGCCGCCCCTCCTGCGCGACGAGGTCGAACACCCGGTCGACGATGTCCCTGGCCACCTCGTCGGTCGACGGGCCGTCCCAGGGGAAGCGGTCGTACCAGTACCTGGTGACCTCGCCGACGAAGACGCCCTTCGTGCGCCGCGGGTCGGTGCCGGCGATCGGGACGCCGAGGGCGCCGAGCAGCTCCAACTCCGCACGGCCCCACAACGGCTCGGAGTCGACGAGAAGCCCGTCCATGTCGAAGATCGCCGCCACGAACGGCCCCGGCGATGCCGCCTCGCCCTGGTGGTCTCGGATCTCGGTCGCCGACATCGCTAGCGTGAGGCTACGGGAGCCGCCGGGCGCCCGGCGCGCGTGCGACGTCGCTGCGCTCCCTCACCCGGCTCCGCACGACCGAGCGAGGAGGTTTCCCCCATGCAGGCCGTCGTCACGGACCAAGGAGCGCTGCGCCTCGAAGAACGCCCTGATCCCGTCCCCGGCGACACCGAGGTGCTCGTGGCAGTCCGGGCGGCCGGGCTGAACGGCGCGGACATGCTCCAGCGACAGGGGCAGTACGCCCCGCCGCCCGGCGCCCCCGCCGACGTCTTGGGCCTCGAGCTGGCCGGCGAGATCGTCGGCGTCGGTCGCCAGGTCACGACTGCGCAGTGGGGTGACCGCGTCATGGCCCTCGTCGGCGGCGGCGCGCAGGCCACGACGGCCGTGGTCGACGAGAGCCACCTCCTCGCCGTTCCCCCCTCGATCTCGTGGCCCGAGGCAGGGGGTTTCCCCGAGGTGTTCACCACCGCCTACGACGCGATGTTCACGCGCTGCGGGCTCTCGGTCGGCGACCGCCTGCTCGTCACCGGCGCCGCAGGCGGAGTGGGGGTCGCCGCGGTCCAGCTCGGCGCGGCAGCCGGTGCGACCGTCGTGGCGTCGGTGCGCGACCCCGTTCGGCGCGTGGAGGTCGCAGCCCTCGGGGCCCACGAAGTGATCGGTACCGACGACCTCGCCTCCCACGGCCCCTACGACGTGGTGCTCGAGCTGGTCGGCGCGCCCTCGCTGCGCCAGGCGCTCGGGGCGCTGTCGACCGGCGCGCGGGTCGCGGTGGTCGGCGTCGGCGGGGGGTCGCACCTCGAGCTCGAGCTGCTCACTCTCATGCAGCGCCGGGCGACGATCGGAGGCTCGACCTTGCGCGCGCGCAGCCGCGCGGAGAAGGCCGCAGTCACGGACGCGATGCGCGCCCACGTCCTGCCGCTCCTCGCCAAAGGCCGGATCCGCGTGCCGGTCCTGGCGACCTACCCGCTCGCGGAGGCCGAGGCCGCCTACGCTCGCTTCGGAGAAGGCAAGAAGCTCGGCAAGATCGTCCTCGTCACGAACGAGTAAGCGGGGTCCCTCCCGAGCCGCCCGCGTGCCCGGCGCGGCGGCCCACGCCAGCCGAGGCCCACGCAATGGGCTCGACCCGCTCGCCTGCGCCCGACGCCGAGGTCGCCCCTACTGCGACGACGTCGACGTGGCCGTGCTTGGTGTGGACGTGCCCGTGCCCGGTGTGGACGTGCCCGTGCCCGGTGTGGACGTGCCCGTGCCCGGTGTGGACGTGCCCGTGCTCGGTGTGGACGTGCCCGTGCTCGGTGTGGACGTGCCCGTGCTCGGTGTGGACGTGCCCGTGCTCGGTGTGGACGTGCCCGTGCTCGGTGTGGACGTGGCGCTGGCGGCCGCGGCGGAGCCTGTGCCGGCCGCAGATGTGGTGCCCGAGGCACCTGAGGAGCCTGGTGTCACCGAGCTCGGAGGAACCCCACCCTGAGGATGGAGGAAGACCACGGTCAGCGACCCGGTCCTGGGCTTCTGCTGGACCTGCACCTCGGCGACGAACCCTCCGGGGAGCCCCCACGGGAGCCTGCCACCCGGTGTTGCGTTCCCGGCGAGCTGGGTGACGCTGCCGCGGAACAGGTAGGCGTCGCTGCCTGTGGTCATCGCGAACGGCTGCGCCACGAGCGAGCCGACGAGCTGGACCGCGTCCCCTGTCGTCCCGGTCATGTCGACAGCGAGGATGGAGCCACCCTCGGCGAGGCACGTCCCGACCTTCACGCGCACGGGCCTTGTCGATCCGGAGGTGCCCTTCACGAAGGCTGTGCCCCCGAACGCAGGCGAGCCGGACACTGTGGCGAGATCCAGTGACCCGGTGCTCATGATCGCGTCGAGCACCGAGGACGTCAGCGGCGGGACGGAGGTCGGCGAGGTCACGCCGGGGAACCCTGTCACGCCTGCGCACGTCCCGATCGGCAGCGTGACGGCACTTCCCAGGGACGACGCAGCGGAGGGCGTCGAGGCGGAGCTGGAGGTGCTGCCGGACGACGCCGCCCCGCTTGCCCCCGCGCCCTGCGGCGACGTCGCGTCCACCGAGCCTGCAGTTTGCGAAGGTGGTCCACCCGGCGCCGGAGCGGGGGAAGAGACGGACGTCGTGGTCGAGGCAGGCGTCGATGAGGTGGAGGTGGGCGTGCCTGCGATCGAGGCAGCAAGCGACGAGCTCGGCGCCCCGGAGCGGCCCGGCCCCCGGAAGCGGTAGGCGACGGCGGAGGCGGCGAGTGTCACCCAGGCGGGCGCGCCCCGGGAATGCCCCGATGGCGCCGAGCTCGACGCGACGGCGATCCTCGACGCCGCCGACGTTCCCGGCACACCGCGCGATGTCGCAGAGGGCCCCGCTGTGAGGCTCCCAGACGGTGTCGACCCGGGCGCGCTCGCCGCACGGACGACCTGCGCCGCGTTCGGGAGCGCGGTGCTGGCTGTCGCGCCGGACAGCGCAGCAGGAGCCGACAGGCCGCCTGCAGTCGCCAGGCTGGCCACGATGCCGAGGACGACCGAGCCCTTCGCGGGCATGCTGGACGCTGAGGCGACGACTGCCTGGCCGAGCGGCGTCGCGGAAACCTGGGTGATCAGCTGGAGGCTCGTCTCGACAGGCGTGCCGGCAATCGCGGAGGTAGCGGGCGAGCCGATCGTGGCCGCTCCCGAAGCGAGCGCCTGGGAGCCGGCAACGCGAGCGGGGTGCCCGGCGCCGTCGACGAACCGGCGGACGCCGCCCCGGAACGCCGCACCGAGCGCGAGGGGGATGGTGCCCAACACGCCCTTGACCGCACTCGTGGACTCGAGCGCTCGCCGCAACGCAGCGCGCGCACGCCGGACCCGCGCTCTGGCGTTGACCTCGGTGATCCCGAGTGCGCCTGCGACTTCCTCGTAGGGCCGTCCATCGACCAGTCGCAGCTCGAACGCTCGACGCTGCGTCTCGGGCAGCTCGCCGATCGCCCGCTGCACCGCTGCGAGCGCGACGTAGTCGGAAGCCGCCTGCTCGCGCTCGTCGGGGTGGCTCTCGATCACCCCGTCGGTGAGCGGAAAGGTCCGCCTGCGGCGTGCCGGGACGTCCGCGCAGACGTGGAGGAGGATGGTGTTCAGCCACGCCGCGAGCCGCCAGTCACCGGTGTCCCCGAAGCGGTCGAGCGCGAGAAACGCTCGAAGAAGGGTCTCTTGGACGGCGTCCTTGGCATCCTCGACGTTGCCCAGCCGATGGCGGGCAGTCGCGAGCAGCGAGGGGTAATGGGAGCGGACGATCTCGGCGAACGCCTCGCGGTCACCCCGGCGGTGCGCGGCGACCAGCCTGATCGCGCTGTTCTCATCGATGCTCGCGACATCGGTCGGCGCTAAGGCCATCCCTGTCTCCCTGGTCCGGACCGGCTCGACCGCCACAGCCGCCACTCGGCCGTAAGACGGTCACTCCGTCCAACCCCCATCAACTCCAGTACTGCCGACTGCGGTCCTGCTCGTTGCGGTGCTCTGACCCCGGGTCGCCCCGACACGCTCAATCTACTCTGCCGTGCGGCGCCCGACCGGCAACCTGCCTGGCGACACGCGAGGCGCGACGCTCCGACGCCCTGGCGGACGGCTCCCGCACGGTGGCCCGCTGCCGCGGCGGCACCTCCTACAGTCAGAGGATGGCACCGCTCACCTTCATGTGCGTCCACGCGCACCCTGACGACGAGGCGATCTCGACGGGAGGGGTCCTCGCCCGCTACGCGGCCGAGGGCACCGCGACCGTGCTGGTCACCTGCACGAACGGCGAGCTCGGCGACGCGCCCGGCGGGGTCAAGCCCGGCGAGCCCGGGCACACAGAAGGCAAGGTCGTCGCCATTCGCCGCCGGGAGCTCGAAGCAAGCTGCGCCGCGCTCGGCGTCGACCACCTCGAGCTCCTCGGCTACCACGACTCGGGGATGATGGGCTGGCCGCAGAACGACGCAGACCACGCCTTCTGGCGCGCTGACGTCGGCCAGGCCGCCGAGCGGCTCGCCGGGCTCATCGAGCGCTACCGGCCACAGGTGGTCGTCACCTACGACGAGCACGGGTTCTATGGCCATCCCGACCACATACAGGCCCATCGCATCACGGTCGCGGCCGTCGAGCAGACCGGCATCCCCGACAAGCTCTACTACCCGGCCATCCCCGCGTCGGCGATCCCGCGGTTCGCCGAGATGCTCGCCTCGCGCGGGATCGAGGTGCCTTCCGAGTTCGAGGACGCGCCATTCGGCACTCCCGACGACGAGATCGGGGCGGTGGTCGACTGCTCGGCGTACGCAGCGGCCAAGTTCGCGAGCCTCTCCGCGCACTCGAGCCAGGCCGAGAACATCTTCTTCCTCTCCCTCGGCGTGCAGGTGTTCTCCGAGGTCTTCTCCAAGGAG
>JAJYGM010000128.1 GCA_021785095.1 Actinomycetes bacterium | reverse complement strand
CGCGATCGACATCCTGTCCATCCCCGCCTACGCGAGGATCTCGCGGGCAGCGACGCTCGCAGTGTCGCAGCGGGACTGGGTGCTCTCCGGGCTGTCCCTCGGCGCCAGGCCACGGCGCGTCCTGTTCCGGGACGTCATGCCGATGGTGGCCCTCCCCATCGCCTCCTACGCTGCGATCGGCGCTTCGATCGCCATCATCGCCGAGGGCGCACTCGCCTACCTCGGGCTTGCTCCGGCGAGCGACATCTCGTGGGGCACGATGGTCGCCAACGGCCAGCAGCAGTTCACAAGCGCTCCGCAGCTCGCCTTCGCGCCGATGATCGTCTTCTTCCTCACGATCATGGCCCTCAACTTCGTCGGCCAGAAAGCGAGCGGTGCGCTAGACCTGCGGGCGGCGCAGCTGTGACTCGCCGGCGGCTCTAGCCCGCCGGCAGCAGGAGGGATCACCATGCCAGATGCATTCCTGGACGCGACGGCACAGGCCGAGCTCGTGCGATCGGGCGAGGTGACAGGCCTCGAGCTCGTGGAGGAGGCGGTCGAGCGCATCGAGCGGCTCAACCCGGAGCTGAACGCGATCATCACCCCGCTGTACGACACCGCCCGGGCGGCGGCCTCGGGCAAGGTGGGGGACGGGCCGTTCGCCGGGGTCCCGTTTCTCTTGAAGGATCTCCTCTGCCACTCGGCCGGCGACCCGATGTACGAGGGGATGCGTTTCCTGCGCGACGAGAAGCACGTCGAGCATCACGACACCGTCCTCGCCGGCAGGTTCCGCCGGGCAGGCTTCGTCTTCCTCGGCAAGACCAACACGCCCGAGCTCGGGATCCTGCCGACGACGGAGCCCGAGTCGTTCGGGCCGGCTCGCAATCCCTGGGACACCGGGCATTCGACCGGAGGTTCGAGCGGTGGCTCGGCCGCGGCCGTCGCCTCCGGCATGGTGCCGGCTGCCCACGGCAACGACGGTGGAGGATCGATCCGCATCCCGGCGAGCGAGTGCGGGCTCGTCGGCCTGAAGCCGAGCCGCGCCCGCACGAGCGTCGGGCCCGAATTCGGCGACATGATGACCGGTCTCGTCTGCGAGCACGTCCTGACGAGGTCCGTCCGCGACACCGCCGCGATCCTCGACGCAGTCGCAGGGCCGGCCACCGGCGATCCCTACTTCGCTCCCGAGCCGCCGCGCCCGTACCGGGAGGAGCTCCGGAGGGACGCCGGCACACTTCGCATCGGGCTGTTCACGACGTCGATCTCCGGCGACGTGCACCCGGACTGCGTGTCAGCCGCCACGGGCACTGGAGCCCTGCTCGAGTCCCTCGGGCACGTCGTGGAAGATGCCCATCCCGCCGCGCTCGACGACGTGGACTTCACCGGCAACTTCATCACCCTCTGGTCCGCCGGCACCGCCTGGAACCTCGACTACTGGGGCCGAGTGCGCCGTCGCACGATCCGCGAGGACGACGTCGAGCCGCTCACCTGGGCGCTCGCTTCGATGGGCAGGTCATTCAGCGCGCCGCAGTTCCTCGGAGCCGTCGAGTGGCTGCAGCGTTGGAGCCGCTCGGTCCAGCAGTGGTGGGAGGAGGGGTACGACCTGCTGCTCACCCCGACGATCGCCGAGCCCCCGCCCGAGCTCGGGCAGTTCGACTCGCCGCGGGACAACCCCCTCGCCGGCCTCTTTAGGGCCGGCGCGCTCGTGCCGTTCACGCCCCAGTTCAACGTGACCGGCCAGCCGGCGATCTCCTTGCCCCTGTCCTGGAACGGTGACGGGCTGCCGATCGGCTCGCAGCTGGTCGCGCGCTACGGCGCAGAGGACTTGTTGATCCGGGTCGCGGCCCAGCTCGAGCAGGCGGCGCCGTGGGCCGGTCGCCGGCCGGCGGTCCACGCCTGAACGACTCGTCAGCTCCCGCCGCCGTCCCCGCCACTCCCGTGACCGTGACCATGACCGTGACCGTGAGGTGAGGAACCTGCGGACCCGGGCTCCGTGGTCGTTGTCGTGGCGGCGGGAGGCGACGTGGTGGTCGTCGTGGTCGTCGCCGGAGTGAGCAGGTACAGCTCCTTCTCCACATCTAGCAGCGCAGACAGCACCTGGTCACCTGCGGCCTTGCTCATCTGCCCGTCCGCCTCGAGGCGAGCGACGTCACGGCGCAATCGGCTGAGCTCGCGCCTGGCCGCCTCAGGCTGGTGCACGGCGACGCAGTAGCGCACGCGCTCGACATCGGCGGCGAGCGTGGCCCTCGCGTGTGACGACTCGCTGACAGGAGGCGGCCCGCTGCTGCAGGCCGCGAGCGAGAGAGCGGCAACGGCAGCGCTCGCCGCCATGGCTGCGATCGCTCGCACCTTCAAACGGGCTGCCATCGTCACCTGACCGCCTGCTCCAACTTGTCGAGCGCCCGAGCGAGCGGCGAGGGCACGCCGGGCAGGGCCGGAAGGTGGTGCGTGACATGAGAGGCCGTACCGGTCCTCCCGCTCGGTGTGGTCGTGCTGGTGGATGCAGCGAGCGGCAGAGCGATCACGAGCGCGAGCAGCGCAGCCCCGAGAAACGCGAGCATCGCCGGGTACCGCTGAACCACCTCCCGCAGCGCTCCCCACCTTCCCGAGGCGATCCGTGCGAACGCCGATGGTGGCGCCGGCTCGGCGGGCAATGGCATCACGCGGGTCCTCTCCGGCGCGCTGCCCGGGATCTCCATCGTGTCGATGCCGCTCGTCCCACAGGTTCCGTCGAGCATGCGGCTCATGACGCTGGCCGACGCCGGCCGGCGGGACGGGTCCTTCGAGAGCGCGCGCTCGACGACCTCGACGAGGAGGGGGTCCGCCTCGGGTCGGAATGCCGAGATGGGTGTCGGCTCGCGGTCTCGCACGGCCGTGATGAGCTCGATCGTGGAGGCTCCCTCGAACGCGCGATGTCCGGTCAGGCACTGGTACAGGACCGAGGCCAGCGAGTAGAGGTCTGACGAGGGGGTCGCGGCCGCCCCGGCCAGCCGCTCGGGAGCGACGTAGGCAGGCGTCCCGATGAGAAGGCCGGTGCTCGTGATCGCCTGCGCTTCGTCCATGGCGATCGCGATCCCGAAGTCGGCGACCTTCACCCGTCCGTCCCGGCCCGTCAGCACGTTCGCAGGCTTGATGTCGCGGTGGACGATCCCGGCGCTGTGCGCTGCCTCGAGAGCAGAGAGCACCTGGTGTGCCACGGCCCGGACCCGTGCTTCGTCGAGCGGTCCCTGCTCGAGCTCGTCGGCGAGCGTGGTCCCCGGCAGCCGCTCCATGATGATGTAGGCGATCCCGTCGTCCTCGCCCGTGTCGATGATCCCGACGATGTTGGGATGGGACAGGCGTGCGGCGGTGCGGGCCTCCTGCTCGAAGCGGTACCGAACCGTCGGGTCGGCGCCGAGCTGGGGACGGAGCATCTTGACCGCGACCTCACGGCCGAGGCGCCGGTCCTCAGCTAGGAACACCTCCGACATGCCTCCCTGGCCGAGGAGCGCGCCGAGGCGATAACGGCCGGAAAGCAGCTCTAGCGGTCTGGCCGTCGCCACGCGTCGTTGTATACCCGCTGCAGTCAGCGCTCATGACCCCCCAGGTCGGGGGCCCTCGGGGCCGCTCGGCGTTGCAGCCTCGCTCCCGTCGAGTGAGCCGAATGCGAAAAGTGCGAGGAGTGATTCGGTGGCGGCACCCGGTCCGTGGAGGAGAGCGACAGCAGCTGCCGCGGCGCTCGGCGGAGGGGCGTCTCCGGCGACGGCGCGATGGACCGCTCCCCGCCACTGCTCGACGTCGAGGTCGTGCACGACCTCGTTCGGAGGCAGCGTCGCGTCTGCCAGGCCGCCGCGCCCGCTCGTCACGAGCGGGGCTCCTACGGCCTGAGCCTCGAGCGCCACCATGCCGAGCCCCTCCGGTACGACTGACGGGCAGAGCACCACGGCCGCCCGGGCGTACCACGCTGCCATCTCGGCCCGCGTCGCCGGAGGCTCGAACATCTCGACCGAGGGGCACGACCCGACCGCCTCGAGCAGGGAGGCGTGCTCGGGCGTCGGGCTCTTCCAGGGAGCAAGGTGCCGGAAGAGGGCGCAGCCGAGGCCGTCGGCGGCGAGAGCGCGTGACAGCTCCAGGAAGAAGCGCACGCCTTTCTTCTCGAGCAACCGGTTCGGGAACAGCACTGGCCCTCCACCCCGCCACTCCTCCCGGAAGAAGCACTCCTCCACCTCCCCCCGCACCACACCCACCCCCGCGCGCGGCGCGTAGGTCTCGCCGACGTCGCGGGCGAGGGCAGGGCTGACCGCAGCGACAGCCCCCCGTCCGAGCACATCCGCGACTCTGGCCCGGTCCCTGGCCTCGGTGCCCCAGGCGTCCGGGTAGTTGTGGAGGACGTGGACCACCGGGAGACCGAGACCCTCTGCCCACAACGGCCGGTTGTTGAGCAGAACGATGTTGGCGCGCGCCGCCCGCAGCGCTGCGTCCGGCGGCCCGGTCGGGCCGGCGTCGACGAGCACGACGTCGAGACCGCTCCGGCGGAGATCCGCCGCCCACCCGAGAGCGGCCCGCTCGAGGGCGCCCGAGCTCGCTTCGAGGGGTGCGAGCTCGGTGCCGACGATGGCGACCCTCCTCTTCACGGCGGTCCACTCTGTCCGCACGCGCTCCTGTTCGGCAAAGCTAACGTTGACGTCAAATGAAACTTCTCTCGCATCACGGCGCGGCCGAGACGCACTACAAGTGGATCGCCCTTTCGAACACGACGCTCGGCATGCTGATGGCGACGATCAACTCGTCCATCACCCTCATCGCGCTGCCGGACATCTTCCGAGGGATCGGGCTCGACCCGCTCGCCCCGGGCAACGTCAGCTACCTCCTGTGGATGCTGATGGGGTTCCTCGTCGTCACGGCCGTCCTCGTCGTCACCTTCGGCCGCATCGGCGACATCTACGGCCGGGTGAGGATGTACGAGCTCGGGTTCGCCGTCTTCACGGTCGGGTCGATCCTGCTCTCGGTGGTGTGGCTGCACGGCGGCGCAGGCGCCCTCTACCTCATCGCGATGCGGGTCGTGCAAGGGCTCGGGGCGGCCATGCTCATGGCGAACACCGCTGCGATCCTGACGGACGCCTTCCCCGCGAACCAGCGCGGCCTCGCCCTCGGCATCAACAACGTCGCCGCCATCGCCGGGTCCTTCATCGGCCTCGTCCTCGGCGGCCTCCTCGGACCGGTCGACTGGCGGCTCGTGTTCCTCGTCTCGGTCCCGGTCGGCATCTTCGGGACGATCTGGGCGTGGAGCAAGCTCGAGGAGCGCGGTGAGCGGCGCGCGGCTCGCCTCGACTGGTGGGGCAACATCACGTTCGCCGTCGGGCTCATCGCGGTCCTGATCGGCATCACCTACGGCATCCAGCCCTACGGTGGCCACACCATGGGCTGGACGAGCCCCTGGGTGATCGCCTGCCTCGCCGGCGGGGGCGCCCTGCTCGCGCTCTTCTGCG
>JAJYGM010000608.1 GCA_021785095.1 Actinomycetes bacterium | reverse complement strand
TGCTGCCGAAAGCGGTCCGCAACACGACGACACCCTCGGGCTCCGCGCGGATCTCGCCGATCAGGGCCGCCTCCGCCCCTCCCGGCTCGGCACGGACCGCCGCGAGAGCAGCGTCTGCCTCCTCGGCCGGCACCACGGCGAGAACCTTGCCCTCGTTCGCCACGTAGAGCGGGTCGAGGCCGAGCAGCTCGCAGGCACCCGCGACCGCGGGTCGCACCGGCAGGGCTGCCTCGTCGAGGACCACGGCGAGCTGGCGGTCGCGCGCGAGCTCGTTGCAGACCGTGGCCACCCCACCGCGAGTGGGATCGCGACACCACCGGGTGCCGGGAGCCGCCTCGAGGAGGGCCCGTACCAAGGGGGTCACCGGGGCAGTGTCCGAGCAGAGCTCCACCTCGAGGTCGAGGTCACCCCGCGCCAGCATGACCGCGATCCCGTGGTCCCCCATGGTGCCGGAGAGCAGCACCACGTCTCCGGGTCGCACCGACTCGGCCGCGAGATCGACCCCGGGTGCGACGGTCCCTACGCCTGCGGTGGTGAGGTAGATCCCATCCGCCGCTCCTGCCCCCACGACCTTCGTGTCGCCGGTGACCACGGCCACCCCGGCGCCGTCAGCGGCCTCGGCGACGTCAGCCACGATCTCTTTCAGCTCCGCGACGGAGAGCCCCTCTTCGATGACCACCGCGAGCGAGAGCCACCGCGGGACTGCCCCCATGACCGCGAGGTCGTTCACGGTCCCGTGCACCGCCAAGTGACCGACCGACCCGCCCGGGAAGCGACGAGGGCTCACGACGAAGGAGTCGGTGGTGAACGCGAGACGTTCGCCCGGGGCGAGGTCGAGGACCGCCGCGTCTCGAAGCGGGCCCTCGGGACGGCCGAGCCCCTCGAGGAACACCGCGTCGAGCAACGCCGCCGAGGCCTTGCCTCCGGCACCGTGCGCAAGGGTCACGACGTCGTCCTTGAGGCGCGGGCGGCGGCGGCGGAACGCCTCGATCCGCCCGAGGACGGCGGCCTCGCTCGAGGACACGCCTCTCGTCCGATTCGGTCCGGACCGATCGTCCTGCTCGGTCCTCCCGGGCGTGCTCGGTCCCGGCGCGCGTGCCGCCGTCATGACGGTCCGAGTGGTCGGAGGGCAGCCTGCACCACCTCCCAGAGCCGCCACGACAGCGCCGCCTGGGTCTCCTGGATCCGGTGGATGCTCTGGGAGGGCACCACGAAGCAGTGTTGGACGCTCGGGGAGACGGCCATCTGGCCTCCCTGGTAGCCGGCGAGGCCGACCGTGAGACAGCCTCGCTCGCACGCCTCGTCGAACGCGAGCAGCAGGTTCTTCGAGCCACCGCTCGTCGAGAAGCCGACGACCATGTCCGAGGGCTCCACCTGCGCGATCACCTGCCGCAGGAACACCACCTCGAAACCGACGTCGTTGCCGAGCGCTGTGAGCACCGCCAGGTCGTCTGCGAGCGACCGTGCCGGGAGTGGTCTGCCGGCGGGCGGGTCGCCGAAGAGGGTGACGAGCGACGCCGCATCCGTCGAGCTCCCGCCGTTGCCCATGGCCAGCAGGCGTCCGCCCGCGTCGAAGCGGGCCGCCATCGCCAACCCGACCGCGCTCAGCTCGTCCTCGCTCGCAGCGAGCACGTTCGCTCGGAGCGCCGCGCTCTCCGCCGCCTTGGCCTCGGCCGAGCGCGCGAGGTCCTCGAGCAGTGGACCGGCGTCCCGCTCCGCGGCATCGAGGAACGGGTAGAGGAACCCCGTGCCCCCCGGCGCGCTCATTCGCCGCTCCCCTCGGCCAGGACCGTGAGCACGGAGCCCGCGTGGACGAGGACCAGCGACCCGGGCGACACCCCCTCGACGAGGGACGCGTCCGCCCACTCGAGCCCGGTCGCTGCGCGGACCAGGACGGCACCGCCTTCGCCGAGGCGGAGGACCTCGACGAGGCGACCCTCGTCGCCACAGGTGACGCAGGCCGGTCCCGAGCAGACCTGCGGCTCCTCGAGGAGCCCGGGGTGCTCGAAGCAGACGTGGGTCAGCTCCCAGAGGAGGTGGTACGAGAGCACGAACCGGCCCGTGTGGGCGGCCTGGCTCGGCACTTCCCCCTCCCACCAGAGGACGTGGTCCGCCGCCCCTGGCGCCGGGCGCGGGCCGGCGCCGATCCAGATCGTCGTGAGCCCCCATGCGGGTGCCCGAGCGAGCGCGCGGCGCGCTGCGGGCTCCTCCGAGGACGCGACGACCACGAGCGCATCCCCAGCGCGACAGAGCGTCCGGAGCCCCGCGACGCCCGCCTCCGCCGAGACGGCGACCGCGGGCAGGGCGCGCGTCCCGACGACGACCGGGTGCACGAACTCCACCGCGACGTGGTGGGCGTGGGCGGGCCAGGCCGGCGCGAAGCACCAGAGCGTCCCACCGTGCGCGAAGCGCCGTGCGAGGGCCAGGGCAGCACCTGCGACGTCGACACCGAAACCCGGTGGCAGCCCGCCGGCGCCAGCGGCGCCGCGCTCCGCGTCGAGTGCGCCGGCGGGGCCGGCAGCCGACTGCGCCGCGGTCCCGACGCTCATGCCCGGGCCCCGACGGACAGCGCTGCCTCCCGGTGGAGCCGGCCGAAGTTGTAGTACGCGGCGCACGCTCCCTCCGAGGAGACCATGCAGGTCCCGATCGGCGTCTCGGGGGTGCAGGCGGTACCGAACACCTTGCACTGCCAGGGCTTGATGACCCCCTTCAGCACCTCGCCGCACTGGCAGGCCTTCGGGTCGGCGACCCGGACGCCCGGGACTGCGAAGCGGCGCTCGGCGTCGAAGTCCGCATAGGCGTCTGCGAGCCGGAGTGCGCTCTGGGAGATGAAGCCGAGCCCCCGCCACTCGAAGTGCGGGCGGAGCGCGAAGACCTCGGCCATGATCGCGAGCGCCCTCGGGTTTCCCTCCTCCACGACGCAGCGGGTGTACTGGTTCTCCACGTCCGCCCGGCCGGCTGCGCACTGGACCAGCAGCATCTCCACGGCCTGGAGGATGTCGAGGGGCTCGAAGCCGGCGGTCACCAGCGGCTTACCGTACTGCTCGGCGACGAAGCGGTAGGGCCGCTGGCCGATCACGGTCGAGACGTGCCCGGGTCCGAGGAACCCGTCCAGCCGGAGGTCGGGAGAGTCCAGGATCGCCTTGATCGGCGGCACGATCGTCACGTGGTTGCAGAAGACGCTGAAGTTCGACACGCCCTCCGCCTTCGCGCGGCGCAGCGTCACCGCCGTCGACGGTGCCGTGGTCTCGAAGCCCACGGCGAAGAACACCACCTCGCGACCGGGGTTGTCCACGGCCAGGCGGAGCGCGTCGAGCGGCGAGTAGACGAACCGGACATCGGCGCCGCGAGCCTTGGCGTCGAGCAGGCTCCCCGAGGAGCCTGGCACGCGCATCATGTCCCCGAAGGTCGTGAACAGCACGCCGGGCTGCTCGGCAACCGCGATCGCGTCGTCGATCCGGCCCATCGGGATGACGCAGACCGGGCAGCCCGGCCCGTGGACGAGCTCGACCCCGTCGGGGAGGAGGTGCTCGATCCCGTGTCGGTAGATCGTGTGGGTGTGTCCCCCGCAGACCTCCATGAAGGCGAAGCGCTTCCCGTTGGACAGCGTCGCGATCCGTCGGACGAGCGCGCGCGCGGCGGCCGGGTCTCGGTACTCGTCGACGAAGCGCATCACGCCACCTTCCTGAGGTTGACCCCATCCCCGCTTGCGACGCGCTCGGCGAGCACGCCGCCCCCCCGGCTCACGAGCTCAGCCGCCGCCGCGAGACCCCCCGCGAGCAGGGCGCGCACCTCCTCCGATTGCGCGATCACCGTGACGGCCTCGCGGAGCTCCTCGAGCCCCTCCCTCCCTGCCCGAGTGCCGAGGAGATAGCCCGCCAGGAACCCGATCATTGCGCCCATGTCCCGCCTTCCTTTCCCCGCCCTACGCCTCTTGCCCGTCTCGGACGCTCCGTGCGGCGAGTGTCCCCGAACGGCGGCAGCCGTTCGTTGCTCAGGCGATCCGTGACTCCCGCACGAGCGCCACCTCGTCCCGGTAGGCCTGCCCCATCAGCTGGAGCCCCTCGAGCGCGCGCGCCGCCTCCGCCTCGTCGATCACGGCCATCGCGAAGCCGACGTGGATGAGCACCCAGTCACCGGGTTCGATGGCGACGTCGTCGAGCAAGCCGATGTTGATGTTCCGCCGAACCCCTGCCACCTCGACCTTTGCCAGCTGGTTGTTCGCGTCGACCAGCTCTATGACCTGTCCTGGTATCCCGAGACACATGTCCGCTCCTCTCACGCTCGGTACTCGATGCGTTCCAACACGAGCTCGTCGCCTCCACGCTCCTCGACCTCCGGCGACCCGCAGCGCTCGCACGCCAGCACGTGGTCCGTCGCCTCGAAGGTCGCCCCGCAGCGCTCGCAGCGTGCCGCGACCGGCAGCACGACGAGCTCCGGGACCGCTCCGGCCGCGACGCTCCCTTCGGCGGCGAGCGCGAAGGACTGCGCGAACGCGTCGGGGTGGAAGTGGTGGAGGCAACCCACCCGCACCCGGACGGCGGCGACGCTGCGACCGTTGGCGCGTCGCTCGAGCGCGTCCACGATGGCCGTGCAGACCCCGAGCTCATGCATCGGAGCCCGCCCTTGCGACCAGCTCGACCCGGACCTCGACTTCCGGGTGGACCTTCGCCATGAGGATCTTCGGCGGCTCCAGGCCGAAGTCGCGGATGTCGAAGACGTGCGCGCCCTCCAGATGCACCTCGCCGTCAGCGAGCCGGAGCACCATCTCGTCCTCCGCGGGCTGGCTGGACCCCCGAAAGGTGACCACCCCCGAGACGAGGTAGTGTCCGCCGGCTGCCGGGCGGAGCTCGCGCAGCTCGCCCGAGATGGTCGGATACCGCCGTACGTCCACCCGCCGTTGCAGCTCGCGGTCGTAGAGCGGGTTCCCAGAGCGCAGCGCCGAGACCGCGAGCTCGACACGCCCCCGATCCGCCGCGAGACCCCCCGGCTCCGAGGCCGTCCCGTCGAGCTCGATGAAGCCGTGCAGCCCCGTCGCCTCGGCGTGGATCGGATGGAGACTGGAGCGCGCCTCCACCGAGACGCGCGACACCGCTGGGTCGATCTCGAAACGCGGCATCGCCTCACATCGCCCGGATCTTCAGGTACCGCGCGACGTCGGGTAGCGAGTCGACCACGACCGCGACCAGGACCGTCAGCACCACCGACCAGAAGAGCTTGCGGATCACGCCCCTACCTCCTCTCCCTCGGCCGCCACCCCGGCAGCTCCTTCGTTCCCTCCGAGGACCGCCGCCACCACGGCGGCTCCGTCGCCTGCTGCCGACGACGCAGCCGCCATCGGCCCGGGCCCCCTTCCCTCGCCGTTCGTCGGGACGCCCGCGCTCTCCCCGTTCACCCGCAGCAGAGCGGCCACCGTCTCGCGCACAGCGGCGACGGCGGGTCCGATCGCGTCC
>JAJYGM010000165.1 GCA_021785095.1 Actinomycetes bacterium | reverse complement strand
GCGCTCGACGCGGTCCGGCTCCGCCAGGTGCCTTCCCCCGTCGAGTACGCGGAGGCCGTCGCGCTCGCGGTCTCGGACATCCGCCGGGGACGGCTCAAGAAGGTCGTCCTTGCGCGCATGGTGGAGGTCCAGCTCCCCGCCCCGGCGGTGCCGTCGCGCTTGCTCGGGGCCCTGTGGGGCGGCGACCGGGTCTTCTCGCCCTTCTCGGTGCCGACGCCCGCCGGGAGGCTCGTCGGGGCAACCCCCGAGCTCGTGGTCAGCCGGCGCGGGCGAAGGGTCACCTCCCACGCCTTCGCCGGGACCGTGCCGCTCTCGGAGCCCGACGACGACGGCGAGGACGCCCAGCGGCTCTTCGACTCCGAGAAGGACCGTGCCGAGCACCGACTGGTCGTGGAAGAGATCGTTCACGCGCTCGAGCGCCGTTGCGTCGGGCTGACCGTGCCGGCGGAGCCGACCGTGGTACGTCTCAGGTCCGACGCGCGGCTGGGGACCCTCATCCGGGGCACGTTGACGACAGCCCCGTCGGACGGCGACACCGCGCTCGAGCTCCTCGCGCTCTTGCACCCCACCCCTGCGGTGGGAGGGGTCGCGCGCGCGGCGGCACTCGAACGGATCTCGGCGCTCGAGCCTGCGCCGCGCGGCTACTGGGCGGGTGCGGTCGGGTGGACCGACGGCGCCGGTGACGGGGAGTGGGTGCTCAGCATCCGATCCGTGGAGCTGGACGGCCGGCGCGCGCTGGTCCGGGCAGGGGCTGGCGTCGTGGCGGAGTCGGATCCCCGGGCCGAGCTGGCCGAGACGACCGTCAAGCTCCGTCCCGTCCTCGATGCGCTGTGGTCCGGTGCCTCGAGGCTGCTCTGAGCGCGGGCTCCGGCTCGTGCCCGGCCCCTGCCGGCACGTCGCGCCCGCCGGCGGGCGTAACCGAAGACGACGCTCCGGCGGCGCTCGGGGCTGGGGCTCCAGGGGCCGTTGCCTGGGGGACGCTGGGCGCAGGTCGGACGTGGAAGCGGGGCTCCAGCGGGACCTCGACGCCGAAGACCGAGCCCTCGCGGTCACTGCGCGGCTGCACCCACGCCCGCCCGCCCAACGCCTCCGCGGTCGCGCGGACGATCGACAGCCCGAGCCCGGTCCCCGCTCCGGTACGGGCGGCATCACCTCTGTAGAAGCGGTCGAAGACCCGATCGCGCCGGGAAGCTGTGACGCCGGGACCCTCGTCGACGACGCGGAGGACCCCCATGTCGCCCTCTGCGAACACTTCCACCTGCACCGGCGTCCCCGGCGTGGTGTGCACGAGCGCGTTCTGGACGAGGTTGTGTGCCACCTGGGCGAGCCGGTCCCGGTCCCCTGCGACGGTCACCGGGGACGGCGCCACGAGCTGCACCGCGCGGTCGGGGTCGGTCAGCTGCGCGTCGTCGACCGCGTCGCGGCAGATGCGCCGCAGGTCCACGGGTGCCCGCTCGAGCGGCCGCCCCTGGTCGAGGCGCGCGAGCAGGAGCAGGTCGTCCACGAGCCCGCTCATCCGGCCCGCCTCCCGCTCGACTCTCTGCAGCGCCCTCGTGCGGTCCTCGTCGTCGACGAACGCCCCCTTGCCCAGCAGCTCCGCGTACCCCCGGATCGACGTGAGCGGGGTGCGCAGCTCGTGGGACGCGTCGGCGACGAACTGCCGGAGCCTCGCCTCGGACTCGGACTTCTCTGCGAACGCGCCCTCGATGCGAGCGAGCATCGTGTTCAGCGCGGCGCCGAGCCGGCCGACCTCCGTCTCGGTGTCCGACGGCTCGATGCGGCGAGAGAGGTCGCCACCAGAGGCGATCTCCCCCGCCGACTTCGCCATGTCGTCCAGCGGACGCAACCCGCGCCGCACCGTCCACAGTCCGAGAACGCAGAGCGCGAGGAGGACCGCCGCGGAGACCCCGACCTCGATGCGGATGAGCGATGTGAGCGTCGCGTCGGTCTGCGCGAGGGAGACGGCGACGATCACGGTGCCCTGCGGGACACGCGTCGCGGACGCCCGGTAGACGGTCCCGTCCGGGGCTTCGAGTGTGAAGTTGGAAGGGTTCGGCCGATACGGGCCGGCGCTCGGGCTGAGCTCCCTGGAGAGGCGCACCGAGCGGGGGAGCACCGGGCGGGACGCGGCATCGGGCGATGTCCGTGACGGGCGTGTCACGAGCACGGTGCCGGCGGGGGTGAGGACGATCACGTAGACGTCCGGGTTGATCCGGCGGACGAGCAGCGTCGGTGTGCCTGTCGCCCGGTGGTGGGAGCTGGCTGTGAGGTGACGGACCGCGCTGTCGCGGGCCCCGACCAGCAGCGAGTCGAGCCGTCCGTAGAGGAAGGATCGGAGCGACGTGTACGTCACGACGTCGCAGACTGCCAACCCGACGACGAGCAGGGCCGCCATCGCGACCATGAGCCTGCGACGGAGGCGCACGCCGCCCTACTCCTTCGGGACGCGCAGGGAGTACCCCACGCCCCGAACCGTGTGGATCAGCGGAGGGCCCCCGCTCTCGTCGAGCTTCTTTCGCAGGTAGCTGATGTAGGTCTCGACGATGCCCGCGTCACCCTCGAAGGAGTAGTCCCACACGTGGTCGAGGATCTCGGACTTCGGCACGACCCGGCGCGGGTGCTCGAGCAGGTACTGGAGGACCCGGAACTCGGTCGCCGTGAGCTCGATCGAGCGGCCGGCGCGCCAGACCTCGTGGGTGTCGACGCTCATCACGAGATCGGCGTAGCGCAGCTCCGCCGCGTCGGGGCCGTCGTGGCCGGCTCGCCGCAGGACCGCCCGCACGCGCGCGACCAGCTCTTCGAGGCTGAACGGCTTCGTGACGTAGTCGTCGGCCATCCCGAGACCGTTCACCTTGTCCTCGGTGCTGTCGCGCGCGGTCAGGAAGACCACCGGCACCGCGACGCCACTCTCCCGGAGGCGGCGGCAGACCTCGGTCCCCTCGAGGTCCGGCATCATGACGTCGAGCATCACGAGGTCGTAGCGGCCGGGGGTCGCGACCTGCAGGGCGTCCCTCCCAGACCCCGCGACCTCGACCTGGAAGCCTTCGAACCGGAGCGCGGCCGCGAGGAGGTCCGCGATGAAGGGCTCGTCGTCGACGACGAGGATCCGCTCCCCTTCCGGGCTCACCGCTCCATGATCGCAGACGCCCCCCGTCCGGGGCGCACGCCGCCACCGGGCCAGCCGCCCGTCACGCGCCGCGCCACACGTCCGAGCCCCCACCACGCGACCAGGAGGAACGCTTCCACGACGATGGCCGAGGACATCTTGGACTCGCCGGCGACGCGGTCGACGAAGCTGATCGGCACCTCGGTGATGGGCGCACCTGCCTGCTTCGCCCGGTAGGTCATCTCGATCTGGAACCCGTACCCTTCGGCCCGGATCCGGTCGAGGTCCAGGCGCTCGAGCACGGAGGCGGCGTACGCCCGGAACCCTGCCGTCGAGTCCCTCACCCCGAGGCCGAGGACGGCGTCGGCGTAGCGGTTGCCGCCCCACGACAACAGGTGCCGTGACCATGACCAGTTCGGGATCGACCCGCCCGGCACGTACCGCGAACCGACCACCAGCTCGTAGCCGTCCTCGAGCGGGGCGACGAGCCCGGGGAGCGCGCCGGGGTCGTGGGAGAAGTCGGCGTCCATCTCGACGCAGGCGTCGTACCCGGCAGCCAATCCCCAGCGGAAGCCGGCTCGGTAGGCGCTCCCGAGGCCGGACTTCTCCGTGCGCCGCAGGACGTGGACGTCGTCGATGTCGACGGCGGCCTTCTCGGCCAGCTCGGCGGTGCCGTCGGGGCTGCCGTCGTCGACCACCAGGATCCCCGCGTCCGGCAGCGCGGCGTGCACCGCACGCAGGAGCGCCTCGATGTTGGCCGCCTCGTTGTAGGTCGGGACCACGACCAGGATCCGCACGGCGTGCGAGCTTAGGACGGCAGCTGGTCGCGCCGGCTGCGGGCCGCCGCGCCCGTTGCGGGCCGCCGCGCCGCCTGGAGGCCGCCGCGCCGCCCGAGATCGGTCCGGGAGCGGGCCGGGCATGGAAGCATAAGGCCGTGGAGGAGCCGCTCCAGGATCCGGTGCCACCCGGGGCCGAGGTACCGGTCGTCCAGTCCGGGCACGGGGCCGAGGTACCGGTCGTCCAGTCCGGGCACGGGGCCGAGCCCCCCCGCACCCCGTCCGCCCCCCACCCATCCCGCCCGAGGGGCTCGGCACGGCGCGCCAGGTTGCTGCGGTGGTGGCACTCGCCGCCGCTCCGTTGGGCCATCGCGGTCATCGTGTTCCTCTTCATCCTCGAGTACGTCCTGCTGCCCGACATCGCCAACGCCCGCAGCTCCCTGCGGGAGCTCGCCCACGTGAACATCGTCGGCCTGCTCATCGGCGCCGCGCTCGAGGTCCTGTCGCTGGTCGCCTATGCCGAGCTCAGCCACACGGTCTTCTCGCCGGGACCGCCGCGGCGATCCGTGCTCTTCCGCGTGAACATGTCGAGCCTCGCCGTGAGCCACGTGCTGCCCGGCGGCACGGCACCGGGGACCGCCGTCGGCTACCGGCTCCTCACCGAGCTCGGCGTCCCGAGCGGCACGGTGGCCTTCGGGCTCGCGACCCAGGGCGTGGGGTCGGCCGTGGTGCTGAACGCGATCTTCTGGCTCGCGCTCCTCATCTCGATCCCGCTCACCGGCTACAACCCGCTCTACGGGTTCGCCGCGATCGCCGGCATCATCCTCTTCGCGCTGTTCGCCGGGACCGTCCTGCTCCTCACCCGGGGGCAGCGCCAGGGGCTCGACCGGCTCCACGGCTGGGCCGACAAGGTGCCATTGGTCAACGCCGACAAGGTGACGTCGCTCGTCCAGACGATCGCGGACCGTCTCCAGATCCTGCTGCGCGACCGGGCGCTCGTCCGTCACGCCACGGTCTGGGCCGCCGCCAACTGGCTGTTCGACGCGTCGTCGCTGTGGGTGTTCATCTTCGCCTTCCACCACGTCGTCTCACCCATCGACCTCCTCGTCGCCTACGGCCTCGCCAACATCCTCGCGGTCATCCCCATCACGCCGAGCGGCCTCGGCGTCGTCGAAGGCGTGCTCATCCCCACCTTCGTCGGCTTCGGCGTCCCAAAGACGATCGCCACGCTCGGCGTCCTCTCCTACCGCCTCGTGAACTTCTGGCTTCCCATCCCCGCAGGGGGGGCCGCCTACCTGTCGCTCAGGTCCGGACGGAACCGGAAGCCGCGCCGCTGGCTGCGCACGCCGTTCCGGCGGCCGGACGCGGCGGCCGCACGACGTGCCGAGGGCGACGCGAGCGGGAAGGTCGCGGCCGACAAGCAGTGACCCGCTGCTGAGGGGAGGCGACGGGGACCCGGCCGGTCCCGGGTCGCTACGCGTCCAGGCGGGAGTCGAGGTCGCGCCGGCGACGCGCTCGCTCGACCGCCAGGTCCTTCAGCCGCTGTTGGGAGTCCACGCCCTTCACCGGGCGG
>JAJYGM010000292.1 GCA_021785095.1 Actinomycetes bacterium | reverse complement strand
CAGGATCTTCGTCTGCAGCTCGGGGTTCCGGAACCAATCCGTTGACCACACTCGGTGGATCGTCCAGCCGTACTGCTCCAGTACGCGCTGGCGCAGCCGGTCGCGGTCTCTCGCCGTCTTCGCGGAGTGGTAGGTCGCGCCGTCACACTCGACCCCAAGCACGTACGAGCCGGGGCGCTTCGGGTGGACCACGGCGAGGTCGATCCGGTACCCAGCGACGCCTACCTGCGGGCGGACCGTGTACCCAGCATCGCGTAGCACACGGGCGACCGAGATTTCGAAGTCGGAGTCCGGTTCTCGGTCCGTCGCCGCACCTGTGGCCCACGTTCCGTCCTGCGCATAGCGAAGATACTCGTGCAGGACCTTCACGCCCGGCGGGCTCGCCTCCGAGATGCTGATCTGCTGCGGGTCGAACGAGCAGAAGACCTCGAGGCGGTGCTTGGCGCGCGTGAAGAGCACGTTCAGGCGACGTTCGCCACCGACGTGGTTCACAGCTGCGAAGCTGCTGAATACCTTTCGATCCCCTTCGGGGCCGTACGTGATCGAGACGAAGATGGCGTCGCGCTCGTCGCCCTGTACGTTCTCGAGGTTCTTGATGTCGAGCGGTTCGGGACCGTCTGCGTGGCGGCGCCGAAATTCGGCGAGCACGGGGTCATCGATCTCCGCCTTCTGCACGAGGTCGTCGATCAGACCCGCCTGCACGTAATTCATGGTGGCGACGAGCGCCGTCTGGTCAGGGCGCTGGGCGGCGTGCTCCCGCAAGGCTGCGACGATGGCCCTCGCCTCGATCTCGTTCTTGCTCCGCGAGTATTGGCCGTCGACGCGCCTGAAAAATACGCCCTCGTCCGTACATTCGAATCGCGGCGACGGGAAGACGACGAGCTCGTCACGGTAAAAGTGCCGATTGGAGAAGGCGATGAGCTTCGGGTGCTTGGAGCGGTAGTGCCACCGCAACATCCTCATCGGGTACCGGGTCGCAGCCGCGGCGAGGATGCTCTCCGAACGCTCCAGGACCGTCGGCCCATCCGCTCGAGGCGGCGAAGAATCGGTCTCGGAGTCGTCGTCGTCGTCGAGATGGCGCTGGAAGAAGCTGGTCGGACCGAGCTGCTTCGGGTCGCCCACGACGACGAGCTGCCTGCCTCGCGCGATCGCGCCGAGCGCGTCTTCGGGCTTGATCTGCGAGGCCTCGTCCATGACGACGAGGTCGAAACAGACCTCCCGGGGGAGGAACTGCGCGACCGCCTGCGGGCTCATCATGAAGCAGGGCTTCATCGTCGTGATGGCCTTCGCCGCGCGGCGGAACAGCTCCCTGATGGTGACCGAAGGGCGCTGCAAGCCGGCCTGGTGCTGGATGAGGCCCTCCTCCGTCAGGAGCCTGACGGGCCCCGTCGAGATGCCAGGGACCCCCGGCGTCTTCGCGAGCTCGTGCCGGATCAGCCGGGCTGCGAGATCGAGCGCCTGCTCGTCGAGCTCCACGAAGCGTGCACGAAGGCGCTCGTGCACCGAGCCCGAGAAGCGGTCCAGTGACCGGTCGGAGCGCAGGATGCCATTCGCGATGTTGGCGTAGACGCTCGCCTCATATGCGGCGGCCGCCGAGCGGGTGGGCAGCGTACCCGTTTCCACCAGTTGGCAGACCGGACCAGCGCCATGGTCGCTGGCGTTCGCGCGCTCGCGGGTGAAGCGCGCCCACGTGTACAGCGCCGGCTCCGCGCAGAGCGCGGTTCCGAGGCGGTCTAGCACGGCGCGCACCGGCAAACCTTCAGCGTCGAGGGCTGCCGAGGGCCGTCGTGTCCAGAGGCCCCAGTCCAGGCCCGTGTTGCGCATGAACTCGGTCGCCTCCGCGAGGGCGGGTGCCGCTGCGCGCTCGACCTCGTCGAGGGCGTGGCCGAGCTGCTCCAGCCGCGTGACGGGATCGCCGCCCGCGAGCCAGGCCTGCACGTCGTGCGGCAACACCGCGTCCTCGAGCTCCCCCACGTACTCGAGCGCGGAACGCAGCGCGGCGCGCGACGCCTCGTCTGCAGGGTTGATCCCGAGTGTCGCCACCTCCGCGAACGACGGCTGCGCGGCCTCGTCCGCCTCGATCGCCTTTCGGACGTCCCGGAGCGTGGACAGGAGCGATTCCGCCCTGCTCGAGTCCGCGGCGCGAGCCTCGGAGAAGATCGCAGCGAGCTGCCGCGTTGCGGCGGTCCGGGCGCCCAGCGCGCCCAGGACTTCCTCGATTGGCTCGTCGGGCCAGCACCGGGCGGCGTCCGGGATCGGCGCCGCTACGGACGCGAGTGCCGCCACCGCTTCGATAGCGGCCGCAGCGCCGCGCTGATCTTGGGCAGCAGCGCTCGCCGCCTCTCTCCACCGCTCCGGCGCCGCCCCCCACGCAGCGTCCAGCAGGGCAGGTCCAGCGGTGCCGAGCCCGCGCGCTTCCTCCTGGGCGAGGTCGCGCCAGCGCACGGCTGCAGCCGCGTCAGCGAAGGGTGAATCGACCCCCTTGGCGAGCGGTCCAAGGAGGCGGGCCAGTTCCGGTCTGGCGGCGAAGGCCGGGAGCGCCTCCTCGCTGGCGAGCAGCGTCCTGAAGCGCTCGTGCATCACGTCCCGAGGTGCGCGCTTCGCGGACGCCAGCCGGTATGCGCGCACTGCGGCTCGGTATGGCTTCGAGAAGAGCCCCGGCAGGAACCGAGTGCTCGTGGCAAGGGCCGTGACATGGGCCCGCAGGTCCGCTGCCGAAGGGCGGAGCGAAGGCGGGAACTCCTGAGCGAGAGCGTCACGCTGCTCGCGCAGCTTGGTGGCCGTCTCGGTGAGCGCTGCGAGATCGCGCGCAACCGTCGATTCGCGGAGCGCAGGGTACCGCAGCTCGAACGCGAGCGGCGGCACGTCGCGCGACGCCAGCACGAGTCGCGTCATGTGCTCGGCGACGCGCGGCGTCACGGGAAACGAGACCCCCAGCTCGGTCTCGAGCTGCCGTGAGAGGGCGAGCGCGTCGCGAAGCACCTCGCCGACCCTCGCCGCAGTACGGTTGAATGCGGCGGTCGCACCGTGGTCCACGCCAGGCCCGAGCACCTGCGCGCCCACGTGGACCGCCGACTCCAGCTCGGCGACGCGCCCCTTGCCCAGCTGACCCGGGCGGCCCCACGGGCCGTCGATGCGGCGCCACGCCTCCGTCGCCGCCCACAGCGTATCGAGCGCGGCCCGCAGGGCGTCGACGCGTCTGCCCGCGTGCACGGATGGCACGAGCCGCCGTGCGACCGCATCTGCGGGGACACTGACGCCCGAGAGAGCGCGCCGAAGCAGGCGGAAGTCGCGGATCGTCGATCCGACCGGGACGCCCGTGGCCTGCTCGACGTGGTCGAGCCTCCGGACGAGCACCTCGAGCGTCCCGCGCCAGCGCCGGGCGACGAGAACGACCTCGTCGATCTCCGACTGTGTGAGCTTCGAGTTCGTCACGCCGGCCCACGCGTGCTCCGGCACGCTCGCCGCTTCGCGCAGCACGTCCTCGGCCGCGGCGGCGAAGGCCTCTACGGCGCGCTTCGCTGCGTCCACTCGGTCGCGTCCGAACTCGAACGCCCCAGGTATCTTGATGTCGGCGATCGCTGCGCGGACTTCCGGATCGACCTCGTCCAGGAGCCGCCGCGCGCGCCAGATCAGCTCGAAGCCCGAACGGCCGAACCGTGGGACGATGGCGTTCAGGCGTTCCGAGTAATCGTTGAGCGTTCCGCGATGGCTCGCGAGGTCCCAATCGAGGTGGTCGAAGTCCCGGGGCGCGGGCGCCCGGCCACGGAGGGCGATCCGGCGCTCCAGGTCGGCGAGGAAGTCCTTCTTCTGGGACGAGTGGCTGTGCAGGGCGAGACAGAACGAGTCGAGCTTCGTCTTCTGGAGGCGGCGGTACACGACATCGAGAGCGGCTTTCTTCTCGGCGACGAACAGCACCTTGCGTCCGCGCTTGATCTCCGCCGCGATGAGGTTCGCGATCGTCTGTGACTTGCCCGTGCCGGGCGGTCCCTGGACGACGAGGCTCTGACCCCGCGCGACCTCGACGAGCACGCTGTGCTGCGAGCTGTCGGCGTCCAGGATCGTCGGGGGCCGCTCGCCATCGGCCAGTTCGTCGATGGCGTGCTCCCCCGCCAGCAGGGTCGGTTCCGGCAGCGGCATGGCGGCTTCGAGCCGCTCGTCACCGAGGACCTCTCGCAGCAGGGGCGCCCTGAGCAGGGGCTGGCGTGCAGGCCAGTTCGCGGGGTCGAGGTCCCGCCACATCAGGATCTTCCCGAACGAGGCCATCCCGAGCGTCAGGTAGCGCCGCACGCGCCACCCCTGCGCATGCTCTTGCAGCCACCTCTCGATGCGGCGGAAGTAGGTCTCGAGCGGCTCCTCGTCCTCGATTCCGGGCATCTCCAGTCCGAGATCGACCCGGCACTTCTCCTGGAGCGTGACGTTGGTGTCCCAGTCCTCGCCCGTCGCCTTCACCTCGTACAGGAACGTTCGCGTTCGCGAATCGACGTTCTTACGCTCGATCGCCACCGGGACGAGGACCAGCGGCGCTGCCCGGTAGTCGCTCGGTCCAGCCTGCGCGGCCGGAACATCGAGCCACTCCACGAATCCGAACATCAGGTGCAGGACGTTGGCACCGGTCTCCTGGATGGACGTCCGGGACTTCTGGTGGATTGAGCGGAGCACCCGTTCGAGGTCGGGCGGGAACGTCAGTGTCTGCAGCTCCCCGTCGCGGTGGCGTGCATCGCGCGCTTCGGCCCGGCGCGTCAGGTCGTAGGAGGGGTCGATCCCGAGGGTTTTGGCGACTGCGGCGAGGTGCTCGCCGCGCCGCCTGGCTGTCGCCGCGCTCCGCGTCTCGTCCGCCTCTGCGACGAACGGGATCTCGGGCTCCTCCAGGTCATCGGCCCCGCGCAGCGGAGCGAAGCGCATCGACTGGCCCGCGGTGATGCGCGAGAACACGAGCGACGGGATCTCTTCGACGACGCGAACAGAGGTGCCGGCGTTGTGGCGGAAGTTGAGCAGCGGATTTCTTCCCGTCAGATCGAGAAGCCGCTTCCGGACACGCGCAATCTGCGCCTCCAGGTCCGCGTCGACATCCGACGCCGTGCGACGAGGAGCGGGCGGCGGTGGCGGGACGCTCCCATCTGGCGGAACCGCGAAGCGGGTGGGCAGCGAAGGAGGCTGTTGGAGGGTGCCCCGAGCAGGGGTCAGGGCGCGCACGCCGGCCGGCGGGTTCGGGTCAGTGCCAGAGCACGCCGTCTCCAGCAGGCTCGCGGCACGAGTCCGGAGATCATCTGCGCGAGCGTCAACGTGGTGTTCGAGTGCTGCAAGGACATTGCGCAACACGGACTCGTTCTCGGGATGAGATTCAACGAGCCGCTCGAGATCTGTTCGTGTCCCTATGATTGTGTGAATTCGGAAACTCGCGGAGGGTGAAAAGAGAAGGGAAGCTCCTCGGAACGTGAACCCATCACGAGCCTCGCCGGCAAGCGAGGCCGAGGAGACTTCCCGATGAA
>JAJYGM010000113.1 GCA_021785095.1 Actinomycetes bacterium | reverse complement strand
GAGCGACGAGCGGATCGTCGAGCTGTACGCGGAGGCGTCGGTCGCTGTCGTGCCATCGCTCTACGAAGGCTTCTCCCTTCCCGCGGTCGAGGCGATGGCGTGTGGAGTGCCGGTCGTCGCGACGACGGGTGGCGCTCTCCCCGAAGTCACCGGGAGGCACGAAGAGAGCGTGCTCGCAGTGCCTCCGGGAGATGCCGAGGCACTGGCTTCGGCCGTGCGACGGCTGCTCGACGACCGGGAGCTCGCCGGGCGGATCGCACGCGCCGGCCGTGCCCGAGTCCTCGAGCGCTTCACCTGGGAGCAGGCCGCACGAGGCACAGCAGCGCTCTACGAGGAGCTGTGCGACGAGCGATCCGCCAGCGCGGGGCCGCGCTCGCTCGGCACGTCGGGCACCACGCGATGCTGACTGTCGACCTAGGACGAGCGAGCGTGGGGCGTGCGACAAGGCTGCTCGACCTCGGCTGTGGAGGTGGTAGGCACGCTTTCGCCGCGGCGCGGGCGGGCGCCGAGGTCGTCGCGCTCGACGCCGACGCGCACGAGTGCAGGACCGTGCAAGCCACCCTCGCCGCGATGCTGGATGCCGGCGAGCTCGAGCCCTCGTCGAGGTCGGCGGTGCTGCGCGGCGATGCGCTCCGGCTGCCGTTCGTGCAAGCGTGCTTCGACGCCGTCGTCGCGTCGGAGATCCTCGAGCACGTGCAGGACGACCGCGGGGCGATCACGGAGCTCGCGCGCGTGCTGCGACCGGGCGGGACTCTCGCCGTGACGGTCCCGCGGTTTTGGCCCGAGCTCGTCAACTGGCTGTTGTCGAGGCAATATCACGAGGTCGAGGGTGGGCACATCCGCATCTACAGGCGCTCGCAGCTTCGTCGCAGGGTGGAGCAGTCCGGGATGCGGATGCTCGGCGCTCACCACGCGCATGCGCTCCATACCCCGTACTGGTGGCTGCGCTGCCTCGTCGGCGTGTCGCGCGAGGACCATCCGCTCGTCGCCGCGTATCACCGCTTCCTCGTCTGGGACATCGTCCGATCTCCGCGACTCACCCGTGCCGTCGACCGCGTCCTTTGCCCCGTGCTCGGCAAGAGCCTCGTCGTCTACTTCGTGCGGCTGCCCGGCGACGGGTCCGGGCGGTAGCGATGGGACCACGTGCGGAGCGCGAAGGTGCTCCCTATTCGCCGGAGGAGCTGGACGCGACCGGCGCGAGCATCGCCGCGATCCAGTCGCCGGACGGCATGATCCCGTGGTTCGAGAACGGTCACGCAGATCCTTGGAACCACGTCGAGGCGGCGATGGCGCTGACGGCGACGGGTCGACACGACGCGTCGGAGGCGGCCTACTCCTGGCTCGCTTCGGTCCAGCGAGAGGACGGGTCATGGCACGCGCACTACGGCGACGGCGGGACGGTGGAGGAGGAGCGCCTCGACACGAACGTCACCGCGTACATCGCGACGGGCGTGCGCCACCACCACCTCGCGACCGGCGACGACGGGTTCCTCGAGCAGATGTGGCCGGTCGTCGAAGCGGCCCTCGAGTGGGTGCTGCGCTGGCAGCAGCCGGGCGGCGAGCTTGCCTGGGCGGTGTCGCCGAGCGGTGTGCTGATCGGCGCCGGCCCACCTGGCCACGGCATGGGAGCAGTCGCGCTCCTCGCGGCCTGCTCGTCGGTGTGCACGAGCCTGCGTGCCGGAATCGCGTGCGCCAGAGCTTGCGATCTCGAGCGTCCGGCTTGGGAGCGCGCTCTCGTCCGACTCGTCGACGCGATCGCCTCGAGGCCGTCGGCGTTCGCCCCGAAGCCGGAGTTCGCGATGGACTGGTACTACCCGGTGCTCGCCGGCGCGCTCGACCCGCTACGGTCCGATCGACGCATCGAGCGCGGCTGGCCGACCTGGGTCGTCGCCGACCGAGGCGTGCGCTGTCGCTCCGACGGAGCGTGGGTGACGACCGCGGAGACGGCGGAGTGCGCTATCGCCTGCGCTCGCATAGGTCGCACCGAGGACGCGTCGAGGTTGCTCGGCTGGACTCGTGCGCATCGCCAGCCGGACGGCTCTTTCGCTACGGGCCTCGTCCATCCCGACGGCACCGAGTTCCCCCCCGGCGAGCGGAGCACCTATTCGGGGGCCGCTGTCGTGCTGGCCGCCGACCTGCTCGCACGATCGCCGGCGACTGTAGACGTCTTCGGCTGAAAGCCGAGACGGCCGATGGTGGCCCGGCGGGCTCGTGAGGTCACGCTCGAAGGTGCCGACGAGCGAGCTGGCCGCAGACCCCGCGGGGATCGCCGTCGCCGTCGCGCAGGACGACGTTCGATCCGAACCCGGAGGCAGCGAAGAGCTCGCGCAGACCGGCCACCTGGTCTTCGCCCGCTTCGAGGAGGAGCCACCCGCCCGGTCTGACCCAGCGGGGGCTCTGTGCGACCATCGTCGCGAGGACGTCGAGACCGCCTGTCCCTCCGTCGAGAGCACGGCGGGGCTCGAATCGCAAGACGTCGCGCGGCAGGAAATGGAGCATCTCGGTCGGGACGTAGGGGAGCACGCCCGTCATGACGTCGACTGACGCCTCGAGCTCGCCCGGCAAGGGCTCGACGAGCTCTCCTTCGTAGACCTCGATCCCGTTGTGCCGGGCGCAGCTCGCTGCGAGCGGGTCCGACTCGGTCCCGAGGACCCGTGCTCCTGGCCGGGCGCCGCGCATCACGAGAGCGACGTTGCCGGCTCCCGTGCAGACGTCGACAGCGACACCGGTCGGCGGTAGGAGCTCCGCAGCACGCCGGGCGAGTGGCTCGGACTGCCACCGCGGAACGTAGACGCCTGGCGTCACGTGGAGCTCGATCCCGCAGAACCGCACCGATCCGGTGATCCACGCCAGCGGCTCGCCGGCCGTGCGCCGGGAGACCATCTCGTGAAGGTCGCCGTCGCCGCGCGCGGCTCGGAGGAGCTCGCGTGCTTCGTCGTCGGCGGCGACGCATCCGGCCGCCTCGAGCATGCGCGTCACGTGCGCAAGCGCCGAAGGACCGCTCATCTAGTGCATGCCGGGCAGAGCCCGAGAAGCTCGAGCCTGTGCTCGGTGATTGCGTACCCGTGCCCTTCGGCCGAGCGTCTGGTGGCGTCGTCGAGCGCATCCTCGAGGGCGGGCGACGCGTCGAAGTCCTCGACCTTGCCGCACCTGGCGCAGACGAGGTGGTGATGGTGGCCCGACAGCTCCTCGGCGAGCTCGAAGCGGCCGTGGTCGTCGGCCCCCGTCACGCGGCGCAGCACGCCCACCTCGACGAGTGCTGTCGCATTGCGGTACGCGCTGCTTTGTGGAAGCTCGGGGGCGACGGCCACGATCTCGGGGACGGTGAGGGGTCGCCCGGCGCGCGCCAGCGTCTCGACGAGAATGCGTCGTTGGCGGGTGTAGCGCTGGTCCAAGCCGGCGAGACGGAGTGCCACGGCGTCGTGGACGTACGCCTTCACTGCGACGTCGCCGCTCACCCGTCAGCCCGTCCGGGGCGGTTTCCCGTCAGCCGCCAGCTCGTCACGGCACGAACGAGGCCGAAGACGAGCGCTCCCCCGGCCCCGACGAAGAAGCCCACCGGCCAGTCGGTGACGTAGGACATGGCGATCGAGAGCCAGACGATGCCGACCGCGATCAAGCTGGACAGTACGACGGCACGGTGCGGCCGGTCTGCGAGCAGGCGGGCCGCACCCGCTGGAGCGACCATCAAGGTGAAGATGAGAAGCGTCCCGACCACGGGCACGGCCATCGTCGTCGCGAGGGCGACGACGAGAAGGTAGGCGAGCTCCATCCGGCGGTCGTGGACCCCACTCGCACGGCTCGACTCCCCGAGGACGGATGCGACGAGAAGTGGACGGAAGACGAGGGCGATCGCAGCGACGCACACCGCGGCGAGGCCGATCGTCGGCCCGACCTCGCTGGCACCGATCCCCAGCACCTCGCCGAAGAGCAGCGAGTAGACCTCGGGCGCGTACTCGGTACCCATCCCGAGGAACAAAGCCCCGAGTCCGAGCATGACGACGAGAGCGAGTGCAGTCGCCACGTCGTGGCGGGAGTGACGGCCGAGAAGCGCGATCGTGACCGCTCCTGCGACGCCGAAGGAACCGAGCCCGAGCAGCGTGCTCGCTCCGACCAAGCTCGCGCCGGCTGCGCCGGCGAAGGCCCCGACGGGTATCGCATGGGCGACGAACGCCGATCCGCGCACGACGGTGAAGAAACCGACGACACCTGCGACGACGGCCACGACGGTCGCCACGACCCAGGTATCGACCATGAAGCCGGAGAACATCTCGCGCTCGTCAGCTCTCGACGCGCTTGCCGGCGCCGCGGATGGTGCTCTCCTCGACCGCCCCGCGACCCGCCGGGAGCCGGTCGCCCCTCGCGCGCCTCAGCTGCGGGACGCCGGCGAGCAGGTAGAAGGTGAACACGAGGGTGACGACGAAGAAGCTGACCGGCCAACCATGGCCCGCCGGGGGCCAGTCGTAGCTGTCGTAGGCGAGGACGATGCCTACGAGGGTGGCGGCGACGCCGAGGAGGGTCGCCAAGAGCAGCGTCGCCCATGGGCTCTTGGTGAGCCGCATCGCCGCGGCCGCCGGCCCGACGAGCAGGGCGGTGCTCAGTATCGCCCCGATCGTGTAGGCGGAGAGCGAGACGGCGACGGCCATCGCGAGCAGGTAGGCGATGCCTACGAGCCGGACGGGGACGCGGCGGGCAGCGGCGAGCTCGGGGCTCACCGAGCTGAGAAGCAGCGGACGGAAGAGCGCGAGCACGAGGGCGAGCGACAGCGAGGCGAGCACGACGACCACGGGCACCGTCGAGGCCGAGACCGTGAACAGCGAGCCGAACAGGATCGTCATAGCGGCGCCCGAGGCGTTCCTCACGGTCGTGTCCCAGTAGAGGAAGAGCGCTGCCAGGCCGAGCGCGGCGCCGAACACGATCCCCGTGGAGACGTCCCTGCCGCGCGGCCGCCGGATGCCGATGAGCTCCATTGCCGCCACCGCTGCGACCGAGACGGTCACGAAACCCCAGAGCGGGCTCACGCCGACGAGAAATGCTCCCGACCCTCCTGTCGTCCCCATGTCGGAGAGCGCATGGCCGGCGAAAGACTGGCCGCGCATCACGGTGAACACGCCGACGACGGCGGAGACGACCGCCACCACGCCGCCCGCCACGACGGCGGAGCGCACGGGCGCGCTCGAGAAGAAGCCTGGCGCGAAGACGAGCGACACGATGCCCGACACGGCTCAGTCGTCCTCGTCCTCGTCCGCGGCCGCGTCCGCCTCCTCGGCGCGCATCGCCTCGGCCGACCCGAGGCTCGGGCCAGCCACGACGATGATCCGGCCGTGGACGTGGAGCACGTCGACGTGGTGGCCGTAGAGGTGGCTGAGCACCTCGGGTCGGACCACCTCTGCGGTCGTCCCGCTCGCAGCGCGGCCGCCGGCCAGGTAGACGACGCGGTCCATCACCGGCAGCAGCGGGTTCATCTCGTGGGCCGAGATGAGGACGGCGACGCGCTGCTCGCGAGCGACCCGCGAGA
>JAJYGM010000180.1 GCA_021785095.1 Actinomycetes bacterium | reverse complement strand
CCGCCGTAGGGCTCCCCCGCTGGCGCGGCGAGCTGCGCTCCGGCGCGCGGGCGAACATGCTCATGGGCGTCACGTCGACGCGCGTCGATGTGAAACGCGTCGCGGCAGCCACCGAGCGCGCGCTCGAGCAGCGTGCGGAGCCCTACGCCGCGCTGTTCTTGGCGCCCGAGGCGTGGCCCGAGCGCCCGCTCCAGCTCGCCTGGAAGGAGGTCGTCCGCAATGCCGCGCACGACTCGATCTGTGCATGCTCCGTCGACGAGGTCGTCGACGAGGTGCTCGTGCGCTTCGCGTCGGCCCGATCGGTCGCCGACAAGATCTCGGAGCGTGCCCTCGACGCGCTCGCAGGATCGCTCGCCACACCCGGACGAGTGATCGTGAACCCGTCTGCTCGCGCGCGCGGCGGCGTGGTGGAGCTGGTCCTCTCCGGAGTCGGCGACGGCTGGGACGCGGGCATGTCGGGTGCAGGCGGCGGCGATGTCCAGGTCCTCTCCGATCGAGTGGAACGGCTAGGGGAGCTGTGCATCGACGCGGCGATCGCCCGCACCATCTTCGGAATGGTCGAGGGCACTGAGATCGAGAGCGGGGGGTGGCTCCAAGGCGTCGAGGTCGAAGAAGACGACGCGGGGATCGACGTGACGGTGTCGATCGGTCACGGCGAGCGCCCCTCCGCGTCGATCGCCCAGATGACCCAGGACGTCGGAGCCCGGCTCGCGGCGCGTCCGACTGCGCCGGTCCGAGTCCGCCTCGACCGGGTGCCGACGCGGCGCGTCGTCGCCCGAGCAGAGCCCGTCCCCGGCTTCGGGTGGCGGGCGTTCAGGCCCGCGCGCCTCGCCCACCCGGTCAGCGCCGTCGACGACGCCGGGGCACTCTGCCTCGACAACGGGCTCGTCACGGCGCGCGTCGATGCCTCGGACGGCACGTTCTCCCTTGGCACGCTGCACGGTCTGGGGCGTGTGGTCGACGGCGGCGACCTGGGCGATTCCTACAACTACTCGCCGCCAGCGCACGACCTCCTCGTGGTCGCTCCCGAGTCGGTCAGCACCGAGGTGCTCGAGCACGGCCCGGTCCGGGCGCGCGTCGCCGTCACGGCCGGCTACCGATGGCCGGATCACGCTGAGACGTCGTCCCAGTGCCGCGTGGGTGCACGAGCTTTGGAGGTCACCACCACGATCGAGCTGCGGGCAGACGAGCGGATTCTCAGGGTCGCCACCTCGTTCGTCAACCCGTCACGCGATCACCGGGTCCGCATCCATCTCCCCCTGCCCGAGCCTTCCGGGCGCTCGGAGGCGGAGACGGCCTTCGGGACGGTCGAACGCGGGCTCGAGGCCGAGGGGCGCCTCGACGAGCGCGGCCTGCCCACGTTCCCGGCGCGCCGGTTCGTGCGCGCCGGCGGGCTCACGGTCGTCCACGACGGGGTGACCGAGTACGAGCTCGTCGACGTGACGGGGACCGGCGACGAGGCACGAGCGCACACCCTCGCGCTGACCGTGCTGCGCGCCACGGGGATGCTCTCCAGGCTCGGCATGGCCTACCGCCCCTTCCCAGCCGGGCCTCTCACTCCGGTCGAGGGGCTGCAGCTCGCCGGCAAGCCCGTGGAGCTCCGCTACGCGGTGGCGGTCGGCGACGCCGACCCCTGGGCGATGGCCGACGACGTGCTCCTCCCCCTGGAGGTCGTCAGCGCCCCGGGAGGTGGCACTCGCCCGAGCACCGGGAGCCCCCTCGAGGTGCGCGGCGCCGAGGTGAGCGCCGTGCGACGCGAGCACGGGGTGCTCGAGGTCCGCGTCTTCAACCCCTCGGGCTCCCCGACCACGGTGCGCGTCGGCGAGCGCGCCGGGTGGCTCGTGGACCTCGTCGGGTCACCCCTCGAGCCGTTCGACGGCGCCTTCGACCTGCGTCCCTACGGCATCGCGACGCTGCTGTTGGCGGACGACTGAGCCTGGGTCGCGTGCTCAGCCGCTGAGCTCTCGACGACAGCGTCGTCCCACTCCGGCCTCGGTGGGCGCTCCATGAGAGCGCCGAGGGCTTCCGCGGGCGAGGTCTCCCCGGCGAGCAGGGCGGCGACCTGCGCCGCAATGGGCATCTCCACCCCGTGCGCCTGCGCGAGCGCCACCAGCGGGCTGGCGGTGCGCACGCCTTCGGCCACCATGTGCATCTCGGACAGGACGTCGTCGAGCTGGCGACCACGTCCGAGCTCGACGCCGACCCACCGGTTCCTGCTCTGGACGCTCGTGCAGGTCGCGACGAGGTCTCCGACGCCAGCGAGCCCGCCGAAGGTGAAGGCGCGCCCCCCGAGCGCCAGGCCCAGTCGGACCTGCTCGGCGAGCCCGCGGGTGACCAGCACCGCGCGCGTGTTCCCGCCGAAGCCCAGACCGTCGCACACACCGGCGGCGATCGCGATCACGTTCTTGCTCGCGGCGGCCACCTCGCAGCCGACGACGTCGGTACCGGTGTAGACCCTGAACGTCGAGCAGTGGAGCGCCTCTTGGACGCGCCGGGCGACCTCTTCGTCGTCGCATGCGACCACGGTCGCCGCGGGGTGCCCCGCGGCGACCTCGTGGGACAGGTTCGGCCCGGTGAGCACCCCTGAGGGCCGGCCGGGCAGCACGTCAGCAACGATCTCGGACATCCTCCGGCTCGTGCCTTCTTCGATCCCCTTGGCCAGGCTGATGACCGCGGCCCGGGCAGGCAGCACGGGCTCCATCGCATGGAGCACGGCGCGAAATCCGTGGGACGGCACCGCGACGAGCACCACCGCGGCGTCGGCCACCGCGTCGGGCAGTGACGACGTCGCACGGAGCGTCGCAGGCAGCGCGACGCCTGGCAGGTACCGCGGGTTCTCACGACACGCCATGAGCTGCTCGGCAAGCGCGGGAGAGCGGGCCCAGAGCGTCGTCGGCCCCTTCCCGGCGAGCAGCAGCGCGATCGTGGTGCCCCACGACCCTGCCCCGACGACCACCACGCCTCCGGCGTCCACAGCGCTGCCTGCCACGCGCGTTCAGCCTACGGACGGCGGTCCGCCGTTGCGAACGCCGCCGCGCAGCGTCGGGCTCTCCAAGGAGCTGCCGTACACTCGTGCCGTGAGCGGCGACGAGGAGGCGGCCTGGGCCGCTGCCGGAGCCCCGTACCGCGACCCGACACGAGGTCCCGTCGGCCAGCACGCGGTGCTCGTGCCCGTCAAGTCCTTCGCCCAGGCCAAGGGCCGCCTCACGGCTGCGCTCAGCGACACCGACCGCAGGGCGCTCGTGCGCCGTATGGCCGAGCAGGTGCTCCGTGCGGCTGCGCCCCTACCGGTCGCCGTGGTCTGCGACGATCCAGAGGTGGCCGAATGGGCGAGACGCCACGACGCGATCGTCCTGTGGGAGCCAGGGCTCGGCCTGAACGGCGCGGTGCACTCCGGCGTCGCGCAGCTTGCCGCCATGGGCGTCCATCGCGTCGTCGTGGCCCACGCCGACCTGCCGCTCGCGCACGACCTTGCGGGACTGGTGGGTTTCGAAGGGGTCACGCTCGTCCCCGACCGTCGCGACGACGGCACGAACGTCATCGAGCTCCCAACCGGCGCGGGATTCGGCTTCTCGTACGGTCCGGGGTCCTTCTCCCGGCATCGTGCCGAGTGCCGACGCCTCGGGCTCGAGGTCCGGGTGCTGCGCGAGCCGTCGCTGTCCTACGACGTCGACTGGCCGAGCGACCTCCCAGCAGCCGATGGCCGGGCGCGAGGCGGCCAAGGAGGGCCTGGGTAGCACACGAGCGCGGCCCAGCCGGCGCCCCACGCCGTGATCGGTGCCGCCGGCTATTTTCGAGGCCGTCCCCTTGGCGGTCGCCGCCGTGCCCCACGTGGCCGGGGCGCTCTTCGTTGCGGCAGTCGCCACAGATGCACCTCCCCAGTAGGTCAATGCTTGCTCGAGGCCGAGCCGCCACGGCAACCGCTCACAACGGGATCGCCCTCTGCATCGCTGCATCGCTGCACCGCCTGCTCAACCGTCGACTCGTGCGTCGCTCAGCGTTGCGACTCGGCCGCCCACCTCGAGCTCTCGTCGCTTGGCACACCGACCAGATCCGACGGCCCGAGGAGCGCAGCACCCGCGGGCGAAGCGACTGTTCTGGGCGATGCATGGCGTCCAATTCGCACGAGAACGTGAGCCACATGCGCCACGGTCCACTCATCCACCGGTCTCGGGTCGCTCATATTCTCCGTTTCCTTTCACACGCAGGTCCGGCATTCGCGCGCCCTCGAGACTCGACGGGCTCGCTCGACCGCCCGGGCACGGCGCGCGCCGATGACGACCCCAGCCCTGGACGATGGCGGGCGCAGGGGGCTCGCCGGACCGATCACCATGGTGCAGGATGCAGGGCGCGCGGGGCGTGGGATCTACCTCGGCCTCGGCGCGCGGGGCTGGGCGTGGTCCGGAGCCGAACGCTCGACGCTCGTGCTCGGGCCTTCGCGATCCGGCAAGACCTCGGCGCTCGTCGTCCCCAACGTCTTGTCGGCACCAGGTGCGGTGCTCACGACGTCGACCAAACCAGACGTCCTGCGTGCGACCTCCCCTGCACGAGCGTCGACGGGCTGGTGCCTCGCATTCGACCCGACGGGAGAGCTCGAGCTACCCGCAGGCGTCCACCGCGTGGGGTGGTCACCCGTGAGCGCGGCGCGCGAGTGGCACTCCGCCCTGGAGATCGCCGACGCGATGGTGCGAACTGCGCGCGAACGGCCGGACAGCCCGTCCGGCACCGGAGCGGAGGGCCACTGGTCGGAGCGCGCCGGCGCGCTGCTCGCGCCGCTGCTGCACGCGGCGGCGCTCGACGGCGTCCCGATGCGTGGTGTCCTGCGCTGGGTCGACCGGCACGACGGCGCGCCCGCGCTCGACGCCCTCGCCGCGCGCCTCGGCGACGACGCAGTGGCCACCGACCTGCTGGCCGGGATACTGACCACCGAGCCCAGGGAGCAGTCGGGTATCTGGTCCACGGCGTCGGGGGTGCTCGCCGCCTACCGCTCTCCGGGCGCGCTCGCGTCGACCGAGCCGCCGCTCCTCGACCCGGATGTGTTCTGCGCGGGTGCGCACACCCTCTACGTGTGCGCACCCGCGGCGCGCCAGCGGCTCCTCGCACCGCTGGTGGTCGCGATGGTGTCGGAGGTGCGCGACGCCGCCTATCGGCGCGCCGCGCGCTCCGCCGACCCTGGCGGCGCACCCGTGCTCTTCGCGCTCGACGAGGTCGCAAACATCGCACCCCTGCCCGATCTCCCCTCTCTCGTGACCGAGGGACCCGGGCAGGGCGTCCTCACCCTCGCATGCCTCCAAGACCTTTCCCAGGCCCGCGCGCGCTGGGGCCCGGAGGCCGACGCCTTCGTCTCCATCTTCGGCACTTCGGTCGTGCTCGGGGGGATCGCGGACGTGCGGACGCTCGAGGCGCTCTCGGCGCTGAGCGGCGACCGGGAGGTCCACAGCCGCACGATCGGCTACACCGACGGTGCGGGCGGCAGGCAGGTCTCCGCCACCGACGCGGCGGTGCTGCGCCGGCGCCTC
>JAJYGM010000192.1 GCA_021785095.1 Actinomycetes bacterium | reverse complement strand
GACCGTCGTCAACAACATCGAGACGATGTCGAACCTGCCCTGGATCGTCCGTAACGGCGGTGCGGCCTTCGCCGCCCTCGGCCAGGGGAGTTCGACCGGCACCCGACTGTTCGCGCTCTCCGGCCGTGTCGAGCGCCCGGGTTGGTACGAGCTCGAGATGTCCAAGACCACCTTCGCCGACTTGATCATGGATCCCTCCCTCGGCGGCGGGGTCAAAGACGGCCGTGCCCTCAAGGCCTTCATCCCCGGCGGTGTGTCGGCACCCTGGTTCGGCCCCGAGCATCTCTCGCTCGGCCTCGATCAGGACGCGGTGGCCAAGGAGAGCTCAATGCTCGGCTCGGGCTCGGTCGTCGTCATGGACGACACGACCTGTGTCGTGCGTGCCGCGTGGCGCATCACCCGCTTCTTCTACCGGGAGTCCTGTGGTCAGTGCACCCCTTGCCGTGAGGGCTCGGGCTGGCTCGAGAAGATCCTGCGGCGCATCGAGGAGGGAGCGGGCCGCGAGGCCGACCTCGACTTGTTGATGGACGCCTGCGACAACATCGCGCCCGGCGTCAGCTGGCCGCCGCAGCAGACGACGATCTGCGTGCTCGGCCCGTCGATTCCGTCCTCCATCGCCTCGGGGATCCGGATGTTCCGCGACGAGTTCCTGCTGCACGTGAAAGAGGGCGGCTGCCCGATGCGAGACGCACGATGACCGACACTGCCCGCGAGCAAGTCGCGCCTCAGACGATCCAGGTCACCGTCGACGGCAAGGCCGTCGCTGCCGCGCCCGGCGAGCTCGTGATCGAGGTCGCCGAGCGAGCAGGCGTCTATATCCCGCGCTTTTGCTACCACCCGCGGATGGAGCCGGTTGGGATGTGCCGGATGTGCCTCGTCGAGGTCTCCGGGCCGCGCGGCTTTAGCCTCCAGCCCGCCTGCTACATCCGCGTGGCCGACGGCCAGGAGGTGCGCACGTCTTCCCCGAAGGCGACCAAGGCTCAAGAGGGAGTCCTCGAGTTCCTCCTCGTGAACCACCCGCTCGACTGCCCGGTCTGCGACAAGGGGGGCGAGTGCCCCCTGCAGGACCAGACGCTCACCTTCGGCCCAGGCGAGACCCGTTTCGTCGAGGAGAAGCGCCACTGGTCGAAGCCGATCCCGGTGAGCTCGCTCGTCGAGCTGGACCGGGAGCGTTGCATCCAGTGCGATCGCTGCACGCGTTTCGCGAAGGAGGTGGCCGGCGACCCCTTCATCACCTTCCAGGGAAGGGGTGACCACACCGAGGTCAACACGTTCCCGGACCGGCCCTTCGCCTCCTACTTCAGCGGGAACACCGTCCAGATCTGCCCGGTCGGCGCGCTCACGGCGAGCGCGTATCGGTTCAAGGCGCGCCCCTGGGACCTCGAGCAGGTGGAGTCCACCTGCACCACGTGCGCGCTGGGCTGCCGGATGGTGGTGCAGTCCTCCTCGGGTGAGGTCGTCCGCCACCTGGGCGTGGACGACGAGGCGGTCAACCACTCCTGGCTCTGCGACAAGGGGCGTTTCGCCTTCGAGGCATCCACGGCTCCGAGCCGGCGGACCCACCCGCTCCTCCGCTCCGATGCCCGGCTCCGCCCGGTGTCCTGGCAGGTCGCCCTCTCGGAGGTGGCGGGTCGGCTCCGGGCCGTGCTCGCGACGGACGGTCCCGGTGCGGTCGGAGTGCTCGGCGGCGCCCGGCTCACCAACGAGGACGCCTACGCCTGGGCAAAGCTCGCGAAGGCCGTGATCGGGACCGACTCGGTCGACGCCCAGCTCGACGACGGCCTGCCGGCCGAGCTGGTTGCTGGCCTGCCGCCAGCCACGATCGCCGACGCCTGCGCCGCCAAGGTGCTCCTCTTCCTCGGGCCGGACCCGCGAGAGGAGCTGCCGGTCCTCTTCCTGCGCCTGCGCGGCGCCGTGCGGGACCACGGACTCGATCTGGTGGAGCTGTCGCCCGTCGACACGTCGCTCACGGACCTGGCGAGGGCATCCCTGCGCTATCGACCGGGCCAGCTCGTCGACCTGGTGCGCCAGCTGCTCGGTTCCCTCCCACCGGCCAACCCCGCCGTCGCGGCTGCACGAGACCGCCTCGTGGCGGGCGGCGGGGAAGGTGTCGTGGTCGCGCTCGGGCGCAGTTCGATCGCCGAGAGCGAGGAGCAGACCGTGGCTGCGGCCGGCCTGCTCCGCCGGATGCTCCCGGGGGCCACGTTCCTCCCGTTGCTCCGGCGCGGCAACGTACGCGGGGCGCTCGACGCCGGGCTCGCACCTGGCCTCCTCCCCGGTCGCCAACGCCTCGCCGACGGGGGCGCCTTCGCGACGGCGTGGGGCGGCCTGCCTGGCGCACCTGGGCGCGGTGCGCGCGCGCTCCTGGAGGCAGCGGCAACCGGTCAGGTGCGGGCGCTGTTCCTCCTCGGAGCGGATCCCCTCTCCGACTTCCCCGACCGCAGCCTCGCCCGGAGGGCACTCGAGGCCGTCGAGCTGGTCGTCTCGGTCGAGGCGCACCCGAACGCCTCGTCGGAGCACGTCGACGTGGTGCTCCCGGCTGCAGCACCCTCGGAGCGGGCCGGGACCACGACCAACTGTGAGGGGCGACTGAGCCCGGTCGGGCAGAAGGTCGTCGCCCCCGGGCTCGCCTGGCCGGACTGGGCGATCGCCGTGGAGCTCGCGGCGGCGCTCGGGGCCGACCTCGGCTTCGCGTCCCCCGCGGACATCGTGGCCGAGCGCGCCCGCCTCGCCCCGCTCTTCGCCGGGGTGACGTCTGCGGTGCTCGCCGGCACGGTCGGCCGGATGGGTGCGCTGCTCCCGCTCCGAGGCCGCGGTCCGGATGGCGAGCTCGGGGAGTGGCCCGCCGGCGCAACCGGAGGCCTGGAGCGGCTCGACCCCATGGCCGTGCCGGGCATCGCGTCGGTCGAGAGTCAGGGCGCGCCCTCCGAGGCGGGCGTGGTCCGGGCTGCGGGGCCTGTGGTCGCTGCGCCCGTCGGCGGACGCATGGCGGCTGGCGACGACGGCCCGGCGGCGCTGCTCTCCTGGGAACCCCCCGAGGCGCTCCCGGCGACCCCCCCGGTCGACGCGTACTCGCTCCGGCTGGTCGCAGCCCGCCGGTGCTACGACGGGGGGACCGCCGTCCAGGCGAGCCCGTCGCTCGCAGCACTCGCAGCGAGCCCGGCGCTCAGGGCCCATCCCTCCGAGCTCGAGCGCCTCGGGGTCGCGTCGGGGACGAAGGTAGCCGTGCGTGCGGCACCCGGTCGGCTGGAGCTGGTGCTGGAGGCGGATGCGGGCGTGCCGAAAGGGGTCGCCGTCCTCGGTGCGGTCCCGCCGGCGGCTGACGCCCCGGGCGCGAGCGCGCTCGTCCGGGCGGGGGACCCGGTGACCGAGATCCGCCTGGAGACCCTGGAGGCTGGATGACGACTGCCGTGCCGATGACCCCACGCATCGCCCTCGTGACCTCCGACCCGGTGTTCGCGCACGGGGTCGACCTCACCGCCGTGCTCATCGTGGTGGTGAAGGTCCTCCTCGCGTTCGGACTGCTCCTGGTCTCCGTCATCCTCATGATCTGGTTCGAGCGCAAGCTCATCTCGGACATGCAGAACCGGATCGGCCCGAACCGCGCCGGCCCGTGGGGTCTGCTCCAGACGCTCGCGGACGGCACGAAGCTGCTGCTGAAGGAGGACCTGCTGCCCGAGCGGGCGGACCGGGTCGTCTACCGACTCGCGCCGTTCCTGGCGGCGATCCCGGCGTTCCTCATCTTCACGATCGTCCCCATCGGCGGCGCGGTGCACATCCTCGGTCACACGACGCTGCTGCAGGTCGCCGACCCGCCGATTGGCATCCTGTTCCTGCTCGCGATGTCCGGGGTCGGCGTCTACGGGCTCATGCTCGCGGGCTGGGCGTCGGGGTCGAAGTACCCGCTGCTCGGCGCGGTGCGGGCGAGCGCGCAGATGGTCTCCTACGAAGCGGCGCTCGGGCTGTCGGTCGTGGCCGTCGTGCTGGTCACGGGCTCGCTCACCACGAGCGGCATCGTCGGGAGCCAGGCGCCGCACGTCTGGAACTGGAACGTGATCCGGCTCGGGATCGTGCCCTTCGTGGTCTTCCTCGTTGCCGCGACCGCAGAGCTCAACCGGCCGCCGTTCGACCTCGCGGAGGGAGACTCGGAGCTGGTCGGGGGGTTCCACACCGAGTACACGTCGTGGCTGTTCTCGATGTTCTACCTCGCGGAGTTCATGAACACGATCTCCTGGTCGGCGATCATGGTCACCCTCTTCTTCGGCGGGCCGGACGGCCCGGTCTTCCACGTCCCGGTGCTCAACTTCCTCATGCCGATCGCGTGGTTCGCGGTGAAGACCTTCGCCTTCCTCTTCCTCTACGTCTGGTTCCGAGCGGCACTGCCCCGGTTCCGCTACGACCAGCTGATGAACCTGGGCTGGCGGTACCTCATCCCGATCTCGCTCGGCTGGCTGCTCGTCGTCGCCGGGTTCCAGATCTCTCTCGCGGTCGGCGCCGCGACCTTCGGGGCTGCGGTGCTCGTGGCGCTCGTGTTGCCCCGTGCGTTCGCCGTCGGCAAGGCTCGCCACGAGGAGAGCGGCGGGCACGACTTCGACCGGGTGGGAGGCTAGATGGGCGCGCTCGATGCCCTGAAGGGCTTCAAGGTGACGTTCAAGCAGATCTTCGAGCCGCGCGTCACCTCGTCCTACCCCGACGAGAAGCGGCCGAAGCCGCCCCGCTTCCACGGGCGCCACGTGCTCAACCGCTACGAGGACGGCATGGAGAAGTGCATCGGCTGCGAGCTCTGTGCGGGGGTCTGCCCGGCCGACTGCATCTACGTGCGCGGGGCGGACAATCCGCCGGACCATCCGGTCTCCCCCGGCGAGCGCTACGGCTTCGTCTACGAGATCAACTACCTGCGCTGCATTCACTGCGACCTCTGCGTGGAGGCCTGCCCGACCCAGGCCATCACGGAGTCGAAGCTCTTCGAGTTCTCCTTCACCGACCGGAACGACGCGATCTACACGAAGGCAGAGCTGGTCGTGCGTGACGACGGCAAGCCGCAGCAGCTGCCGTGGGAGGACTGGCGCGAGGGTGACGACCTCCTCACGTCGGGCTGGATGCGGGCGACCTCGCCGGCCGGGGTAGCGGACCAGGAGGGGAGGCGGCACTGGTCGGGTGAGCTCGGCTACGGCTCTCGCGCCCCCGAGCGCGGCCAGTCCGGCCTCGACCCCGCGGAGGCCTCGCCGAGCCTCGAGCTGCGCAAGGAAGAGGCTGCGAAGATCCCGGTGCGTTTCGGGGGGCGGGCCCGCTGATGCTCGCCGTCACGATCACCATTCCCGACCTCGTGACCTTCGTCCTCGCGGCGGCGATCGTGTTGGTCGCAGCGATCGGCGTGGTCGTCTCGCGCAGCCCCGTGCATGCGGCGCTGTGCCTGGTCGCGACCCTGTTCGGGATCGCCGTCCTCTTCGTCGAGCAGAACGCGGAGTTCCTCGCCGCCGTCCAGGTCATCGTGTACGCGGGCGCGATCGTGGTGCTGTTCCTCTTCGTCATCATGCTGCTCGGCGTGGACCGCCAGGAGCCGAT
>JAJYGM010000173.1 GCA_021785095.1 Actinomycetes bacterium | reverse complement strand
GGCATGGCGCCACGTCTGGAAGAGGGACGACTACGACGCCCTCGCCGGCGCCGTCATCGCAGGTCACGTCATCGAATGCGGGCCACAGGCGACCGGCGGGAACTACTCCTTCTTCGAGGAGGTGCCGGGCCTCGAGCACCTCGGCTTCCCGATCGCGGAGGTGGAGCCCGACGGCTCCTCGGTCATCACGCTGCATCCGGGCCACGGCGGGCTCGTCTCCGTCGAGACGGTCACGGCTCAGCTGCTGTACGAGATCGCGGGACCGCGATACGCGAACCCGGACGTGACGGCGCGCTTCGACTCGGTCGAGCTGACCGAGGACGGCCCGAACCGGGTCCGCATCACGGGCGCCCGCGGGGAGCCGCCGCCGACGACCGCCAAGGTCGCGATGAACTACGTCGGCGGCTACCGGACGACGCTCACGATGATGATCACCGGGCTCGACGTCGAGGCCAAGGCCGCCGCGTTCGAACGGGCGCTGTGGCAGTCCGTTCCCGGAGGAAGGTCTGCGTTCGCCGACGTCGACGTGCAGCTGCTCCGCACCGACCGGGAGGACCCGCCGAGCAACGAGTCGGCGATGGCGCAGCTGCGGATCACAGTGAAGGACGCCGACGAGCGCAAGGTCGGGCGGGCATTCTCCTCGAAGGTGACCGAGCTCGCCCTCGCGAGCTACCCGGGGCTGTTCGGCGGCGGTTCGCAGACACAGGCGTACGGCGTCTACTGGCCCGCAGCGATCCCCGCCGAGCTCGTCTGGCAGGAGGTGGTGATCGGGACGGAGCGCCACCTCGTCGAGTCGGTGCCCGGCGCGACTCCGGAGCCCCAGCGCGAGAACCCTGCCGCCTCGCAAGGGTCACCCAGCGGGGTCGAGACGGAGGAGACGGCGGCGATCCCGCTCGGGCGCATCGCCGGCGCGCGCTCGGGGGACAAGGGCGGCAACGCCAACGTCGGTGTCTGGGCACGCACCGACGCCGTCTACCCCTGGCTGCGGACGTGGCTCTCGACCGAGCGGCTCCAGGCGCTCCTCCCGGAGACCGCCCCGCTTCGCGTCGACCGGTACGAGCTCGGCAACCTGCGGGCGGTCAACTTCGTCATCCACGGCCTCCTCGGCGAAGGGGTCGCCGCCTCCTCGCGGGTCGACGCGCAGGCAAAGAGCCTCGGCGAGTACCTGCGGGCGAAGGTCGTCGATGTCCCGAAGGAGCTCCTCTCGTGACGACGCCGGCGCCGACGCGCTACGAGCTGCACGACGGCATCGCGACGATCACCCTCGACCAGCCCGAGAGCCGGAACGCACTCTCCGTCGCGCTCGTCAATTCGCTCGGCGACCACCTCGCCGAGGCCGCCGAAGACTCCCGGTGCCGCCTCGTCCTCCTCACGAGCAGCGGACCGGCCTTCTGCGCCGGCGCCGATCTCAAGGGTGGGACGTCCTCTGACACTCCCCGTCACAGCCTCGTCAGCATCCTCACCGCCATCCTCGACCACCCGCGACCGGTCATCGGCCGCATCGCCGGGCACTGCATGGGCGGCGGCGTCGGCCTCGCGGCAGCATGCGACATCTCGGTCGCGTCGAGCGAGGCGCGTTTCGGCTTCACCGAGGTGCGGATCGGGGTTGCTCCGGCCATCATCTCGGTGGTCTGCCTGCCGAAGCTCAGTGCAGGCGACGCCCTCGACCTCTTCCTCTCCGGCGAGCGGATCAGCGCCGAGCGGGCGGCCGAGGTCGGTCTCGTCAACCGGGCCGTGCCTCCCGATCGGCTGGACGAGGCCGTGGCTGCCGTCGTCGACGCGGTGCTGCAGGGCGGCCCGGGAGCTCTCACGGCGGCCAAGCAGCTGGTCCGCCGCGTCCCGGGCCTCACCCGCGACCAGGGGTTCGAGTGGACCGAGCAGCTGTCCGGCGAGCTGTTCCGCTCTGCCGAAGCATCAGAGGGCATGGCGGCCTTCCGCGAGAGACGGCGGCCGAGCTGGGTCCCGAACGGCACGGATGGAGTAGGGCCAGGCGGGGGAGGCGCGGGGGGAGGCGCGGGAACGTCACGGTCCTCGGAGCGGGCTCATGGGGTACGACGATGGCCTCTCTCATCGCTCCCCGCCGTCCGACGATCCTCTGGGCGCGGGACGAGGACGTGGCCGCCGAGATCCGCCACCACCGCACGAACGACCGGTACCTGCCTGGCTTCTCTCTACCGAAGGAGCTTCACGCCACGCACGATCTCGCCGGGGCGGTCGCCGACGCCGACATGCTCGTGGTCGGCGTGCCGACGAAGGGCTTTCGCGAGGTGCTCGTGGCGGCCAAGGAGTCGGTGCGGCCGTGGATCCCGATCGTGTCGCTCGCGAAGGGTTTCGAGCAGGAGACGTACCTGCGCATGACGCAGGTGATCCGCGAGGTGTTCCCTGGTCACCCCGCCGCCGCGCTCACCGGGCCGAACATCGCCCGCGAGATCATGGAGGGCAAAGCGGCAGCCGCCGTCGTGGCGACCGAGGACCTCGAGGTCGCCGCTCAGCTGCAGAAGGTGCTCACCCGGGGTGTCTTCCGCGTCTACGTCAACCACGACGTGATCGGCTGCGAGGTCGGTGGCGCGCTCAAGAACGTCATCGCCATCGCAGCAGGCATCGGGCAGGGGCTCGGCGTTGGCGACAACACCAGGGCCGCCGTCATGGCCCGCGGCCTGGCGGAGCTGACCCGCCTCGGGGTGGCGATGGGCGCCGAGCAGCCGACGTTCGCCGGACTGGCCGGCATGGGCGACCTCGTCGTGACGTGCATGAGCCCCTACTCCCGTAACAGGCTGGTCGGCGAGCGCCTCGGGCGAGGCCAGAGACTCGACGAGATCCTCGCCGAGATGCACATGGTTGCCGAGGGCGTGAAGACCGCCGAGCTCGTCCTCGACCTCGCAGAGCGCTACGGGCTCCAGCTGCCCATCTGCCAGGTGATCCACCAGGTCGTGATCGGCGAGATCGAGCCGAGCGGCGCCTACTGGGGCCTGCATCCAGCCGGACACGAGCTCGACCCGGGCTGAACCCCTCGATCCGGTAATCTGGCAGACCACCTTTTTCCTGATCGCCGTTCGCTGTTCTGCGCCACCTGCCGCCCGAGCCGGCTGGGGGCGGCATGTAGTTGAGGCAGGGGAGACGTGATCCACCCAGAAGTCGAGTCCGAGCAGGCCTACCTCGATCATGCTCACGAGCGCCTCGATGCCATGCGCGAGGCCGCACGAGCGTTGAGCGCCGAGGTGGTGGGGGAGGGCGCCGGCGGCACGTTCGCCAACCGGGTCGAGCGCGACATCAGGGTCGAGCTCTCGGGACGGCGGCTTGCCCAGCTCAACATCGGCGACGCCTCGGTCTGCTTCGGGCGGCTCGACTACCTGGACGGACTGACTGCCTACATCGGCCGCATCGGGGTCTCCGACGAGAACGGCGACCAGCTCGTGATCGACTGGCGAGCTCCGGTCGCCGAGCCCTTCTACCGCGCGACGCCCGCCGAGCCGCTTGGCGTGGGACGCCGGCGTCACTTCCTCTTCCGCGGCCGCACGATCGTCGGGATCGACGACGAGCTGCTGTCGCGCGAGGCGGCCGGCGAGCTGGTCCTCGTCGGGGAGGGGGCGCTGCTCGCAGGTCTCGAGCGGGCGCGCACCGGCCGCATGCACGACATCGTCGCCACGATCCAGCAGGAGCAGGACGCCGTCATCCGCTCGGACCTTGCGGGGATCCTCGTGGTCCAAGGCGGTCCGGGGACCGGCAAGACGGCGGTGGCCCTCCACCGGGCTGCCTACCTGCTCTTCACGTACCGCCAACGCCTCGAGCGGGACGGGGTCCTGCTCGTCGGTCCGAACAACGTCTTCCTCCGCTACATCGAGCAGGTGCTGCCCTCGCTCGGCGAGCACACGGTCGCGCTCGCGACACCGGCGGAGCTCTACGCCGGCCCCGCCCGCGCGAAGGCGACGGAGCCGGGAGCGGTCACCGAGATGAAGGGCGACCTTCGCATGGCGGCGGTGCTCGCCAACGCCGTGGCGACGCGTGAGCGGCCGCTTCGCCACCCGCTCACGATCCGGTACGGGCGACATGACCTCACCATCGGACCGGGTGAGATCCGGCGCATCGTCGAGACGGCGCGCGAGCGTGGCGGGACTCACAACGCCCGTCGATCACTCGTCGAGCGAATGCTCGCGCGGGCAGTCGTCCGGGTGTGGCGACAAGCCGAGGACCGTGCCGCCCGCGCTGGAGCTCGCCGCCCCGTCGAAAAGGAGGAGCACGCGCAGGTCGCTGCTGGCATGGCCGCCGAGCTCCGGAGGGATGTGGTGACCCGCCAGGCCCTCGACCGGGTCTGGCCGATCCTCACACCCGAGGAGCTGCTGCACGACCTCTTCGGTGCCCCCGCGCTCCTGCACGACGCCGGGAAGGGGGTCCTCACACCCGAGGAGGAGACGCTCCTTTCTCGGCCCCGCTCAGCATCGCCCGCTGAAGTCCCCTGGACCGAGGCCGACATCCCGCTCCTCGACGAGGCGGCGCAGCTTCTCGGCCCTTCTCGGCGTCCCGGTCGCGGTAGGGGGCGCCACCGCGACGCCAGCGCCGAGGAGGCCGACGCCTGGATGCTCGATCGCATCGTCGACGAGGTCATGCCGGACTGCCCCGCCTGCGGGGCGCCGCTCGAGCTGACCGGAGGCGAGCGTCCCTGGCACTGCGAGCGCTGTGACCGCCGCTGGCGCGAGGACCAGGTGAGCGGCGCGGTCGACGTCAACACCTATGCCACCCTGCGCAGCCGCCTCGCGGCCTTCACGAGCCAAGCCGGCCCGATCCTCGAGAAGGGCGCCCGCGTCTACGGCCACGTCGTCGTCGACGAGGCACAAGGTGTCTCGCCGATGCAGTGGCGCGCTCTCTCGCGCCGTTGCCCGGCGGGATCCTTCACGGTCGTCGGAGACCTCGGTCAGGCGAGCTCGGTACGCGCGCCGGCCGACTGGCCGGAGGCACTGTCCGAGCTCCGGAGCCGCTCCGGCCTTCGCGTCGAGGAGCTGACCGTCAACTACCGGACGCCGGCAGAGGTGATGCGGCTCGCGGCGGCAGTGCTCGCCGAGGCAGCGCCGACGCTCAACCCGCCGAGCTCCGTGCGTGAGGCGCACCAGCAACCTGCCGTCATCCGGGCCGACCCAGACGAGCTCCTCGCGCGCTGCGTCGCCACGAGCGTCGCGGAGCGGTCCGCCATGACGGCCGCGGTCGGGTCGGAGCAGGGAAAGCTCGCGGTCATCGCCCCCGTGGCGCTCCTCGACGAGCTTGCCGAGCGCCTCGGGGCACCCGCCGCCGGCAGCCATGGCGGCCTCAGCTCGGCGGACGCCCGCAGGCTCCTCGACGCTCCGCTCGCGGTGCTCGGCCTCGACGCGGCCCGCGGCCTCGAGTTCGACTGCGTCGTGCTCGTCGAGCCGTCTGCTCTCGTCGCCGAGCACTCACACGGCCTCCGGGCGCTCTACGTCGCGCTCACGCGCACGACGAGGCGTCTTGTCGTCGTCCATGCCGATGCCCTACCGAAGAGCCTCGAGCGCGGGATCAGGCAGATGGAGCTGGCCGAGCAGGCTGCTGCGAACGGCTCCGGCGCTTCCTAGCCCGCCGCTCGGGGTTACGCGCTGACCG
>JAJYGM010000814.1 GCA_021785095.1 Actinomycetes bacterium | reverse complement strand
TCGCCCTCCAACGACGCGAAGTCCGTCGACTCCAAGTCGTACTTCCCCTACCTGCCGGGCATGGTGCCGTTCGGGCTGACGAACGCCGCTTCGGTCCCTGCCCCATTCACTGACGCTCGCCTCCCGCTCACCGCGTTCACCCTCATCGTGGTGCTTCTCTCGCTCGCGCTGTCGCGTGCCCCGAGTCGCCGACGATGGCGCGCCTTCCAGTTCCTGATCGTTCTCCCTACCGGCGCCCTTGCCCTCGCGACCGGCGGTGACGACATGCCGGTGCTCGCCCTCCTCCTGCTCGGCCTCGTCTTCCTGCAGCGAAGGCAGCCTGTCGTCGCCGGGATCGTCATGGGGCTCGCAGGCACGCTCAAGTGGACGGCTTGGCCGCTCATCCTTCTCGGGTTGTGGTGCGTGCGCGACGAGGACGACCGCAGGGCGATGACCCGCTACATCCTCACCGTGCTCGTGGTGGCCGTGCCGATAATCGGTGCCGGTGCAGCGCTCGACGTCCATGCTTTCTGGCGGAACGTCGTGGCGTTCCCGCTCGGTCTCGCCCACGTGCACTCACCGGCCGCGAGCCCTCTTCCCGGCCAGATCCTCGTGCAGCTGTTCCCGGCCGACAAGCGGAGCCTCACCGTCGCTCTCATCGCCGCAGGTGCCGTCATCGTGCTCGGCGTGTTGCTCTGGCGCCCGCCGCGGACGCCCTCTGCCGCGGCCAGGTTCGCCGGGTTCGCGCTCGCGTTCGCGACGCTCATCGCGCCGGCGACACGATTCGGCTATTTCATCTATCCGGCGAACATGTTCGTCTGGGCGTACCTCCTCCACAAACCGCAGGCACGCCACCTGAGCAAGGCGCCGTCAACTCTGGCGCAGGCGCCTCAGCTCGCGTCTTCTACCTGGTAGAGGCGGATGGCCACCGTCGACTTGGCCGCGCTGCGGCCACTGCCGGCGAGCGCCGGGGCGACGAATACCTGCTCGCCCTTCATCGTGATGCCGACACGCCACTGGTAGCCGGCACCGCTCTTCTCGGCGAGGATCTGCTCGGTGCCAGGCGAGGGGGATGTGACGGAGTTGGTGACCCAGCGCTCGTGCGAGAGCATGGCCTGGAAGAACTTCCTCACCTCCGCAAGCGGGGCTGGGATCTCGATGCGGATCTGCCGGTCGAACTGGCTCACGCCCGCGTCGTAGACGGCCCTGCCGAGGTACACGCTCCCCGAGGGCACGGCGAGGGAGCCGACGATGTCAGAGGGAGGCTCGCCGCCGTACGCGATGTGCGCGATGAAGCTCGTCGCCGCTGCGGCTCGCAGCGTCGTCCCGGGGATGTGGTGCCCGGAGAGGGCTGGAGGGGCCTGGCGCGCGGACGACGTGCCCACGAGCGCCAGCACCGTCCCGCCGAGCACGATCACGATCGCGACCGCGACGACGGCAAGGGCGGGGCGGAGCGACGGGGCGGCAGGCCGGCGTCGCTCGGTCGAGGCGGAGACGGTGGACACGACGAAGCCAGGGTACCGGCAACGGTAGGCACGAGTTGGCACGCCCGCGGAGGGTTTCCTCGGTACGCTCAAGGCGGAGGTCGCATGGCATTGCGTGGTGACATGGCCGCTGAGCCCGGCGGTGGTCCGGCGGCGGCCGGAGGGGGAGGTGACGCGCCAGCTCAGCCGGTGAGCGCGGCTCGGGCGCTCGCACCTGCGCCGACGGAGTCGATCGATGCGGTCATCACAATGCTGGCCGAAGGGCGCCCGGGGGAGGATCTCGGCATCGTCCGGCGCGCCCACAGCCTCGCGGCGCGGGCACACCATGGGCAGCGGCGAATCTCCGGAGAGCCCTACCTCACCCATCCCGTCGCCGTTGCGACGATCGTGGCCGAGCTCGGGCTCGATGCGACGAGCGCCGCGGCCGCGCTCTTGCACGACGCCGTCGAGGACACGCGCGTCGAGATCGAGCAGATCGAGCGGGAGTTCGGCACCGACGTGGCGGCGATCGTGGACGGGGTGACGAAGCTCGACCGGCTCCGCTTCGGCTCGAAAGAGGCGCAGCAGGCAGCCTCGATGCGCAAGATGCTCGTCGCGATGGCCCGCGACTGGCGGGTGCTCGTCATCAAGCTCGCCGACCGCCTGCACAACATGCGCACCCTCGACGCACTGCCGGAGTGGAAGCGGCGCCGCATCGCGGAGGAGACGCGGGACATCTACGCCCCGCTGGCGCATCGCCTCGGCATCCAGGAGATCAAGTGGCAGCTCGAGGATCTCGCTTTCGAGACCCTGCACCCCAAGCGCTTTGCGGAGATCGCGCAGATGGTCGCCACCCGGGCCCCTGCGCGCGAGCAGGAGCTCGAGGACGTGCTCGACCTCGTGCGAAAGCGCCTCGCCGACCTCGGCATCGACGCCGACGTCACCGGGCGTCCGAAGCACCTCTGGTCGATCTACGAGAAGATGGTGGTCCGGGGCAAGGAGTTCGACGAGATCCACGACCTCGTCGCGATCCGCATCATCGTCGAGGCCGAGAAGGACTGCTGGGCAGCTCTCGGCGCCATCCACGCCATCTGGCCCCCCGTGCAGGGGCGCTTCAAGGACTACGTCAACTCTCCGAAGTTCAACCTGTACCAGTCCCTTCACACGACCGTGATCGGCACCCTCGGCAAGCCGCTCGAGGTCCAGATCCGCACCTGGGAGATGCACCAGCGGGCCGAGCACGGCATCGCGGCGCACTGGGGTTACAAGGAGACGGGCACTCACGGGGGGTCCAGTCGCCGCGGAGTCCGCTCGACAGACGAGATCGCCTGGGTGCAACGGCTGGTGGACTGGGAGCGCGAGACCCCTGATCCGCACGAGTTCCTCGAGACGCTCAAGGTCGACCTGGAGCAGGACGAGGTGTACGTGTTCACGCCGAAAGGCGAGATCGTGACACTGCCGTCGGGTGCGACGCCGGTCGACTTCGCGTATTCGATCCACACCGAAGTCGGTCACCGCTGCATCGGCGCCCGCGTGAACGGGAGGCTTGTGCCCCTCGAGTCGCCGCTCAATTCCGGCGACACGGTCGAGATCGTGACGTCGAAGATCCCGACCGCGGGCCCGTCGCGGGACTGGCTGAAGATCGTCGCGAGCCCGCGCGCTCGCAACAAGATCCGCCAGTGGTTCTCGAGGGAGCGCAGGGAGGATGCCATCGAGGCCGGGCGCGAGGAGCTTGCCCGCTCTCTTCGGCGCGCCGGTCTCCCGGTCCAGAAGCTCCAGTCCTCTCCGGCCATGGTCACGGTGGCCGCCGATCTCGGGCACGCCGACCTCGACGGACTGCATGCCGCGATCGGCGAGGGTCACATCTCGGGCCAGGGGGTCGTGCAGCGCCTCGAGCGAGAGCTGCGCGGGGGCGACCAGGAGGAGCAGCTCCCCTCGACGGCGCTCGCACCCCGGCGGCCGAGCACGCGCCGCGGGGCCGCCGGCATCTACGTCGAGGGCCTCGACGACGTCATGGTGCGGCTGTCCCGTTGCTGCACGCCCGTGCCCGGCGACCGCGTCATCGGCTTCATCACCCGCGGCCGCGGCGTGTCCGTGCACCGGGAGGACTGCGCCAACGCGCTCGCCCTCGCCGGCAGCGACTCCGAGCGCCTCATCGAGGTGGAGTGGGACGAGGACCGCCAAGGCGTCTTCGTCGCATCGATCGAGGTGAAGGCGCTCGACCGGGCGCGCCTGCTCGCCGATGTCGCGAAGGTGCTCGCCGAGCACCACGTGAGCATCCTCTCCTCGTCGTCCAACACCGCTGCCGATAGGGTGAGCAGGATGCGCTTCGAGTTCGAGCTCGCCGACCCCGCCCACCTCGATTCACTCCTCGACTCCCTCCGCCAGCTCGACAGCGTCTACGACGCGTACCGGCTGCTGCCCGGCAAGGGGAACGCGCTCTCGAGCCAGGCCGGCAACTGAGCGCGTCCATGGTCCCGCACCCCCTTCCTGCGCGTCCGGAGACGGCTCGGCCACGTGGGCTCCGCACCGACTACTGCGGCGAGCTGAGGGCAGCCGATGCGGGCCGAACGGTCTCGGTCTGCGGCTGGGTGGCGCGGCGGCGCGAGCACGGCGAGCATCTCGCCTTCATCGACCTGCGCGACCACACCGGCATCGTCCAGTGCGTGGTCGATGGTGCCCACGAGCTGCGCTCCGAGTTCGTCGTCCGGATCACCGGCCCCCTCCGGCTCCGTCCCGAAGGCACAGCGAACGAGGCTCTCCCGACAGGAGAGGTCGAGATCGGGGCCGAGGACGTCGAGGTCCTGAACCCGGCAGAACCGCCACCGTTCGGCGTGGATGGCCGCGTCGACACCGAGGAGCCGGTCCGATTGCGCTACCGGTACGTCGACCTTCGCTCGGAACGGATGCAGCACAACCTGCGGATCCGTGCGGTCGTGAACGCGGCCATCCGGCGGTCGATGGAGCGACAGGGTCTCGTCGAGGTGGAGACGCCGCTCCTGTGGACCCCGACACCCGAAGGCGCGCGGGAGTTCGCCATCCCGTCGAGACTCCAACCTGGGTCCTTCTACGTCCTGCCGCAGAGCCCTCAGATCGCGAAGCAGCTGCTCATGGTGTCCGGCTTCGACCGTTACTACCAGATCGCGCGCTGCATGCGCGACGAAGACGTCCGGGCCGACCGCCAGTTCGAGTTCACTCAGCTGGACCTCGAGGCGTCGTTCGTCCGCCAGGAGGACATCTGGGAGATCGCCACCGACTCGGTGCTCGAGGCCACCCGCGACGTGGCGGGGGAAGACCCGCCGGCTGTCGTGAGGATGACGTGGGACGAGGCACTCGACCGGTACGGGACGGACAAGCCCGACCTCCGCTTCGGTATGGAGCTCGTGAGGCTCGAGGAGGTCCTTGCCAGCACGTCGTTCAACGCCTTCAAGGCGGCGGCGATCCGGGCGATCAGGGTGCCGGCGCAGGCAGACCTCGGCCGTGGGCGCCTCGACTCGCTCACCGACAGGGCGAAGTCGCTCGGCGCCGCCGGCCTCGTCTGGCTCCGGGTCGTGGCCGGGGAGGGTGCGGGCGCGGCCGCCATCGAGTCCCCGGTGGCGAAGTTCCTCTCTCCTGAGGAGCAGGCCGGGATCCTGAAGGCGACCGAGTCGGAGCCGGGCGACCTCGTGCTCGCGGTGGCGGGGGAGCGGAAGACGACCTGCCGGGTCCTCGGTCAGCTCCGCCTCGACCTCGGTCAGCCCGAGATCTCGGCCAAGCCCTACCGCTATCTCTGGGTCACCGACTTCCCGCTCTTCGAGGGTGTGGACGAGGAGGGGAACCCGCTCGCCGCCCACCACCCGTTCACCATGCCGCACCCTGACGACATGGACCGCCTCGAGAGCGATCCGCTCTCGGTCCGCTCGCAGTCCTACGACCTCGTCTTGAACGGTTGGGAGCTCGGGTCGGGAAGCATCCGGATCCATCGTGCCGACATCCAGCGGCGTATCTTCGCCGTGCTCGGGATCTCAGAGCAGGAGGCCGAGAGCCGGTTCGGGTTCCTGCTCGGCGCCTTCCGATACGGAGCCCCGCCACATGGGGGCTTCGCCTACGGCATCGACCGGCTCGTCGCCATCCTCGCCGGCGAGGAGAACATCCGCGAGGTCATCGCGTTCCCGAAGACCCAGTCGGGGA
>JAJYGM010000002.1 GCA_021785095.1 Actinomycetes bacterium | reverse complement strand
GCCGGGCCGACAAGATGGAGCATGCCTGCTCGACGGCCGCGTCCTTGCCGTGCGAGAACACGGCGGATCGAGGACCAGGTCACTGCATGCAGGCCCGAGCAGGCTGAGATGGACTCGGGATCCGAGCCGGCACCCTTGCCACTCGCCAACTCCTACACGCCGCTTCGATTCGTCCTGGCATTCGGCGTGGTGAGCATGTTGGCGGACTTCGTCTACGAGGGCGGCCGATCGATCGTCGGGCCGTACCTCGCGACCTTGGGAGCGTCGGCCACCGTCGTCGGCGCGGTGACCGGGGCAGGTGAGGCGGTGGCGTCGGTGCTGCGCCTCGCGAGCGGGCCGCTCGCCGACCGCACCCGTCGGTACTGGCCCATCTCCATCGCGGGATACGTGATCACGGCGATCTCGGTCCCGGTGCTCGCTGCTGCAGGGACGTTGTGGCAGGCGTCGGTCGCCGTCGTCGGCGAGCGCTTCGGCAAGGCCGTCCGGACGCCGGCCAGGGACACGATGCTCTCGTTCGCCGGCACCGGTCTCGGCCGTGGACGTGCCTTCGCCTACCACGAGGTGCTCGACCAGTCGGGCGCCTTGCTCGGACCGCTGCTCGTCGCAGTGATGGTGGCGGTCTCTGGGTACCGGCTCGGCTTCGCGGTCCTCGCGGCGCCGGCAGCCCTGGCGCTCGTGGCGCTCGGCGTGGTGCATCGAGCGGTCCCGGACCCTTCTGCCTACGAGCGCGCGAAGGAAGCGGAGGTGGAAGTGCCGGCGTCGACGATTCCTGAAGGGGTGTCGACGCACACGACCCGGCTCCAGACGGTCCGGGGGTTCTCCCGTCGCTTCTGGCTCTACACCGCCTTCACCGCTTGCTCGGTAACGGGCTTCGCCACCTTCGGCGTGCTCTCCTACCACCTCGTGGTTCGCCACGTCGTCGCTCCGGCGCTTATCCCCGTCATCTACGCAAGTGCCATGGGCGTCGACGCGCTGGCGGCGATCGGGTCGGGCTTTCTCTACGACCGCATCGGCTTCGGCGGCCTCCTCGTCGTGCCGCTCCTCACCGCAGCCGTGCCCTTCCTCTCGTTCTCCAACGACGTGGTGCTCGTGTGGGTCGGCGCGCTCGTGTGGGGGGCAGCGCTCGGGGTTCACGAGTCGACGATGCGCGCGGCCGTGGCGGATCTCGTTCCTGGTGCGAGGCGCGGGACCGGGTACGGCCTCTTCACCGCCGTCTACGGGGTTACTTGGCTCGGAGGCTCGACGGCCATCGGCGCCCTCTACTCGCTCTCGACGACGTCCATCGAGCTCTTCGTCGGCGCGCTCGAGGCCGTGGCGGTGCTGGTCCTGGTCCCGCTCGTTCGCCGGAAGTCGTGAGGGCGTCAGGTCCGCGTCCAAGGGGCCGCGAAACCGCTTGCACGAGGGCGTGGTCGACCAGACCAGCCAGAGCCTGTCGGGACCAGGTCGAGGACGCAGAGCGCCAGGGGCGTGGGCGGAGCGCCTAGCGGACCAGCTGGCGATCCGGCGTGATGCGGAGGATCACCCGCTCGCTGGCGATCGGGTTCGGATAGGGGGTGCCGTGGTACTTCTGGCTCAGGCTGTCAAGGTGGCGGCGAGCCTCGTCGCCGGTGACGGTTGCGGTCACCCTGCCTCTCACTTCGGCGTAGTGGTACGGGTTCTCCAGCTCGAAGACGGTGACCGTGACTCGGGGGTCACGCCGGATGTTCCGGTATTTCTGGCGCCCGACCTCCGTGTTCACCAGCAGCTCGTCGTCGGTGGCGTCTACCCACATGATCTGCGTCTGAGGTTGGCCGCCGGGCAGCAAGGTGGTGAGCGCGGCGAAGTTCTTGCCTCGCGCCAGTTCTTTCAGGGTGGGGTCGAGCATGTCGACCAGGGTAGTGGCATGTCCGACGTCGCCGACGACGTGCCGGAGGTCACGATCCCTCGGCGACCGCCGCGCCCATTCGCATGACCGCCTCGGTGAGCACCGTGGCCGACGTGGCGAAGTTCAGGCGGGCGCAGCGCTCACCCCCGGTCCCGAAGGCCGGCCCCGAGCTGAGCAGAACCCGCGTGTGCTCGAGGAGCCAGGCGGCCGCGCCGACCCTGGCGCTGGCGTCCCCGCGGGGAGGTCCGTCGTGAGCCTCGTCCGCCGGAGTCCACGGCAGGTCCGTGAAGTCGAGCCACGCCAGATAGGTCGCCGCACCGGGGATCCAGCGCACCGACGGCAGGTAGGTTGCCAGCAGGTCGCCGAGGAGAGAGCGGTTCCGATCCAGGCCGTCGATCACGGTGTCCAGCCACTCCTGCCCGCGGCGTACTGCGGCCGTATGGGCAAGAGCGCCGAGGTGGCTCACGCCGTGGCCCACTTCCTCGGGCAGCCGGGCGAGGTCGGCAGCGGCCTCGGGCCCAGCGAAGACGACCGCCGCCTTCAAGCCGGGCAGGTTCCAGCCCTTGGACGCGGAGACCAGGGAGAAGCCTCTACCTGCACCCCGGACCGCGAGGTACGGGGTGAAGCTCGCGCCGGGCAGGACGAGCGGCGCGTGGATCTCGTCGGCCACGACGCGCACGCCGGTGGCCTCGGCGGCGGCGGCCACGCCGGCGAGCTCTCCCGCCGAGTGGACCGTGCCCGTCGGGTTATGAGGGTTGCACAGGAGGAACGCGGCCGGTCCTTCAGCGCCTGCCGCACCGAACGCGCCTGCGAGCGCAGGGAGGTCGAGCCGAAGATCCGCGGTCAGGGGCACCTCGACAACCCGGCGCCCGAGGTGCTCGGCGAACGCGTAGAAAGGCGGGTACACCGGAGGGGTCACGATCACCGTGTCGCCGGGCCTCGTGAGAAGCTTCAGCAGCTCGACCGCTCCGAGCATGACGTCGGTGACCATGGCGCTGCGCGCGGGCTCGAAGCCGTCGAAGCCCCACCGCTCCAGCGCGAGCTCGGCGTAGGCCTCGGCGTAGCCCGCGTCAAAGGCGTACCCGGTGTCCCCCCTGTCGAGCGCCTCGCGCAGCGCCTCGACGACCGGGCGTGCCGGCATGACGTCCATCTCGGCGACCCAGAGGGGCAAGACGTCGGGATCGGCTGCTCGCCACTTGGCGCTCGTCCGTCGCCGGAGCTGTGCCAGCGTCAGGTCGAACGGGGGCACGCCGGTGACCACGGCGCGCACGCTACCCGGTCGCCGTTCCACTGAGCGGCGCGCGGACTGCGGCGCGCGGACTGCGGCGCGCCTGATGCGTGGTGCGACGCCCTCTCGGCGTCGGGGACTATCGCTCGACGGCGGACAGCACCGCGAGGCGTGGGTCGCCCTCGGCGCCCAGCTTCACTGCGACGCCCATCGTGCCGAGCATTCGGCTCATACCGGGACCCATGTGGTGGGCGACGACGGCGTCGACGTGGTTGCCACGCAGGAATCGCGCCACCCTTGCGTGGTGGGCACCTTCGCCAGCCGCGTCGTGCAGCCTGTCCCACTCCACGTCGAGCTCGCTCCATTCGGTGATCGCGTCGCCCTCGACGGTCGCGAGGGCGACGCGCGCGGCGCGTCCCCATCGGGGGTCCACGACGCCGTCGCAGCTCACCGGCACGCAGACGATCATTGCCCTCCCTCCTGGGCTCGCCTGTCCTCTCGGCTCGTCGCAGCGGAGGGCAGGTGCGCCAGACCTCTGGTGTTCATTCGCAAGGTCAAGGAACGCTCTCGCGCTGGGCTGGCGCCTCGCGCGGTCGACTTGTACCGGGCTCCGACACATCCCCGCCGACCGGCGTCTCGAAGAGCTCGCTGGACCGCTGGTCGAGCCGTCCGCTGAGCTCCACTGGTTGGCCCCGGGCTGTCTCCTCGAGCGCCCACGCGACCTGCCGGAGGAAGGACCGGACGGTTGCCCGGGCAACGTGGATGAGCAGCACTTCGTCGAGCACCAGTCCCGCACGGCCAAGCGGCGGGCGGTAGTGACCGGCGAGGGAGAGCTCTGATCGGTCGGGGTCGATCGGCACGACGCGCAGCTCGCCTTCGAGGCGCGGAAAGAGCCCGGACGGCCCCGTCGCCTCCCAGGCGAGGGGGATTACCAGCGTGCCCCCGGCGCTCTCCACCGACCCGAGGCGGACGTCCACCGTCTTGCCGAGCCAGGCCGGCCCCCCGGGACCGACGCGCACCCGGACCGCCTCGCCCTCGGCCGAGGCGGTCCGGGCGTGCCGCGCCAGCCACGACCCGCTCGCCCGGAGCCGTCCGGCGACCGCAGCGGCTCCCAGCTCGACCTGCACGTTGTCGAAGACCGCCACCGTCGGCACGGTCGAGCGCGCTGCGATCGGGTGCATGCCTGTCTCGACGGCCTCTTCCTCGCCAGCGAGCTCGGCGAGGCTCGTGGCGGCCAGGACTGCTCGGAAGGCTTCGCTGGCCCTGCCCCACACCTCCTCGAGGGGAGAGACGCCGCCGTGCCGGTGCTGGCCGTCCGCGAACAGTGCAAGGTAGCTCGTCGTGAGCGTGCCCTCCCCGGCTTCGACAACCTCGAGCAAGCTCACCTGGGCGGGCGGGCGGGCGAGCCGGTAGCCGCCGTGGACGCCGAACGAGGAGATCGCGAGTCCTCCGCGGACCAGGTCGCCAAGGATCTGGGAGACGAAAGTGCGCGGCACGCCGGTCTCGGCGGCAATCTGTCGCAGCTTCTTGGGTTCGCCGAACTCATGTGCGCGGGCCAGGGCGAGCGCCGAGCGAACGACATAATCGCCGCGTTTCGACGGTGCGAGGTGCACCGGACAACCGTAGCACTCAACGTTGGAATTCCCTCTCCACGATGAGCTCAGCCGCGGTGTGCCCAGGCTCGCTGCGAGCTCAGCCCGCGCGCTCCGAACGACCTTCCTTCTCGCGCGGCTGCCCCGCGAGCCGGTGAAGGAGAGCCCGGTCCTCGCTCCCGAGCCGACGGGCTGCCCGATTCGCAGACGTCTCGGCGTTCGAGCGTTGGCGCTCTGACAGCACGCTCAAGTTGCGCTCGGCGGCCTCGAGCCGGGACTTCAGGTCGTCGCGCTCGGCCTCGGCCGCTCTGAGCTCAGCTCTGGCGCGGGCGAGCTCCCGCTCGGCCATCGCGTTCCTCGTCTCGAGGCGCTCCATCCTGCGCTTCGTCCAACCGACCGAGCTCGAGCCGTGCTCGGAGTCCACTATGAGCTGCGTCACCCGTGCGAGCATGGCGGCGGCGAGCTCGTCGTAGTCGATGCTGTCAGCGGCATCGGGCTGTCCGGACGCAGTTACGACCGGCGCAGGCGGTCTCGGTGCGCCTTCGTGAGCCGATGACGAGCCTGTCCGGTCCTCGGACGGGCTCGGGAGCCGGAGCTCGTAGGTGCGCCGTCCTCGGACGACGCGGTCGATCTGGCCGTCGCGCGCCATGGCCGAGACGAGCTGGATGAAGGCGCTGTCGTTCCCTGCGTAGCCGACGGCCCGCTTGAGAGCAGCAGTCGCTCTTCCATCTCGGTCATTGATCGGCCCGTTCGCCTCGAGGAAATCGACGATGTCCTGCCGGGTGCTGGATCGCCGTGGCAACGATGTACTCCTCGCTTTCTGACTGTCGTATGTCGTCGTAACTAGTGCGGATGGACCGGGACAGTTCTTCGGCTCCAAGCTCCTTGGGCCGAAAAGGCTTGTGACTCGGTTCACAACATATTAGCCTCTTCGCGAT
>JAJYGM010000712.1 GCA_021785095.1 Actinomycetes bacterium | reverse complement strand
CGATCACCCGCGCGCGCGTGAGGAGCGACAGCTCCTCGCGCAGGTGGCACAAGCACGAGGCGCGCTCTTCGGGCGTCGGCTTGTTGGCGGGCGGCGCACAGCGCACGGCCGCCGTGACCCACGCCCCCACGAGCTCGAGCCCGTCGCCCGGGGCACGGCTCTCGGGCTGGCTGGCCATCCCGGCTCGCCACATGGCCCGGTAGAGCCAGTCGCCCGAGCGGTCGCCGGTGAACATGCGCCCCGTGCGGTTGGCGCCGTGGGCTGCCGGCGCGAGCCCCACCACCACCACCGTGGCGTCGGGATCGCCGAAACCGGGCACCGGCCTGCGCCAGTAGGCCTCGGCGCGGAATGCGGCCCGTGGCGGGACCTCCTCGCGCCACGCGACCAGCCTCGGACAGCGACGACAGGCGACGATCGCCGCCGAGAGGCTGCCGAGGCGGTCGGACGTCACCGCTGGGAGCATACGATCATCGTCCGTGCCCCGGTCCGTGCCCCACTCCGAGCCCACGACGGTGCTGCTCGTGCGGCACGGGGCGACGCCCACCACCGGCAAGGTCCTCCCCGGTCGCGCCCCGGGCCTGCGCCTGTCCCCTGCAGGCCGCGCGCAGGCCGAGCGGGTCGCCTCGGGGATCGCCGCGATCGACCCGAGACCCGTGGCCGTCTACGCGTCGCCGCTCGAACGGGCGCGGGAGACGGCTGTGCCCGTCGCACGCGCGCTCGGCGTCCGGGTCCGCACCGAGCGCGGCCTCGTCGAGGTCGACATCGGCGACTGGACGGGGCTGTCGATCAAGCGGGCCTCCAGGCGGCGGGAGTGGATCACGGTCCAGCGGTGGCCCTCGAGCTTCGGGTTCCCCGGCGGCGAGTCCTTCACCGAGCTCGTCGCCCGGACGACGGACGCGCTCGGACGGCTCGTCCGAGCGCACCCCGGGCAGACGATCGTGGCGGTCTCGCACGCAGACCCCATCCGCGCGCTCGTCGCGTCCGCCGCGGGCGTCCCTCTCGACCTGTTCCAGCGGCTCACCATCTCGACGTGCTCGGTCTCCGCCGTGAGGTACGCCCCCGAGGGTCCGCGCGTCCTCTGCGTGAACGCCTCGGCCGAGGGGCTCGTGACCGCGTGAACGACGGCATGGACCTCGACGCGCCCGACGTCTTCTCGGTCGGGACCAGCGGCCCGGTCGGGCAGCGCCTCTTCCTGCTCCACTTCACCGAGGGGCCGTTGCACGCGACCGTGAAGGTCGAGAAGCAGCAGGTCGTGGTCCTCGCCAGCTATCTCGGCCGCATCGTCCGCCAGTTGGGGCGGCCGGGCCACCTCCCCGACGACCTCGACTTCGACGTCGGCGTGGAGCCCGACTGGGTCGTGGGCACGATCGGCGTCTCCTACGACGAGGACGCGGACCGGCTCGTCGTGATCGTGGAGGAGGCGGGCGACGGAGGAGCGGTCGCGCGCCTGGCGATCACGAGGGAGCAGGCGGCCGCGTTCGCCATCCGCGCCACGAGCCTCGTGGAGGCCGGCCGGCCGCCGTGCCCCCTGTGTGGCTTCCCCCTCGAGCCATCTGGTCACGACTGCCCGCGGACGAACGGCCACGGTCCTCCGGCGACGTGAGCCACGTCGCCGCGGTGGACGTGCTCGAGCGCGGCGCGATCGAGGTGCACGGCCGGATCGCTGGCAGCTCGAACGTCACCTTGCTCGTGACGTGCGCAGCGGCGGGGTGCGAGCTGCTCGCCGTCTACAAGCCGCTCGCGGGGGAACGGGAGCTGTGGGACTTCGCGCCGGGCTTGCACCGTCGCGAGGTCGCGGCGCGCATCCTGTCCAGCTGGCTCGGGTGGGACATCGTCCCCGAGACGGTGCTGCGAAAGGACGCTCCCTTCGGGGAGGGGTCGCTCCAACGGGTCGTCGACGAGGACGGGACCTCCCACTACTTCACGGTGCGCGACGACCCGCGGTGGCACCACGATCTTCGCCACATCGCCGCGTTCGACGTCCTGGCGAACAACGCCGACCGCAAGAGCGGCCACGTCCTGTGCTCGGGAGACCGGCTGTGGGCGATCGACCACGGGCTCACGTTCCACACCGAGCCGAAGCTCCGCACCGTCATCTGGGACTTCGCAGGGGAACGCCTCGACCGCACCGTCCGCGACGACGTGGCGAGGCTGCTCGACGAGCCGGTGCCCGGCGAGCTGGAGGCCCTGCTCGACGACGAGGAGCTGGACGCGCTCGTCCTCCGGGCGCGGGCGCTCGTGAGGGCCGGGCGGTTCCCGGCGCCGGGCGCGGACCGCCCCTACCCCTGGCCGCTCGTGTGACGGCCGCGCGGGGAGCCCGCCGGCCCGCGTGCAGCTCCTCAGGACCGGGACTTCAGCGCCTCGACCAGCGCGGGGAGCACCTTGTGCACGTCCCCCACGATCCCGAGGTCGGCCACCGAGAAGATCGGTGCCTCCCGGTCCTTGTTGATCGCGACGATGTTCTTCGAGCCCTTCATCCCGACGAGATGCTGCGTCGCTCCGGAGATCCCGCACGCGATGTACACGGTCGGCTTCACGGTCTTGCCGGTCTGCCCGACCTGATGCGAGTAGGGCACCCAACCTGCGTCCACGATCGCCCGGCTCGCCCCCGCTGCGCCGTGCAGCAGGTGGGAGAGCTCCTCGATGAGCGCGTAGCTCTCCGCCGAGCCGAGCCCGCGCCCCCCTGAGACCACGACTGCGGCTTCGTCGAGCTTCGGGCCGCTCGCTTCCTCGACGTGGCGCTGCACGATCGTCGCGGCGCCCGCCGGACCGGCGTCGACCGGCGGCAGGGGGATCACCTCGGCGGCAGCCCCACCCGCGGGCTCCGAAGCGAACGACTTGGCGCGCACGACGTAGATGCCGGGACCTTCTCCGGTGAAGCGCGCGTGCAGGATCTTCGTGCCGCCGAAGATCGGGTGCTCCGTCAGCACCGATCCGTCCTGCTCGGCCAGCCCCGTGACGTTCGTGAGGACCGGGCGGTCGAGCATTGCCGACAGGCGCCCCGCCACGTCGCGCCCGTCGTAGGAGGCAGGGATGAGCACCGCGTCGGGCTGCTCGCCGTCCCTCATGAGGGCGGCGATCGCACCGGCGACGGGCGCCCCCGGCAACCGGCCGCCGATGTCGCCGACGTCGTAGACGCGGGACGCGCCGTGCTCGCCCAGCGCCGCGGCGATCGAGGCGGTGCCCGGGCCCCAGGCGACGGCCTCCACCGCCGGGGCGAGCGTACGAGCCTTCGTGAGGAGCTCGAGGGTCAACGCCGTCGGCCCCTGCTCGCCCGTCTCCGCGAGCACCCAGACCCTGTCCATCTCAGATCACCTTCAGCTGCTCGAGGAAGGCGACGATGCGCGCGGCGCCGTCACCCTCGTCCATCACGATCTCGCCGCCCGCTCGCGCCTCGGCGTCCGCGACGTCGACGACCTCTTCACGCGCGCCCCGCACGCCCACGTCCGACGGGTCGATCCCGAGGTCCGCGAGGGAGAGCACGTCGATGGGCTTCGACTTCGCCGCCATGATCCCCTTGAACGAGGGGTACCTCGGCTCGACGACCCCCGCGGTCACCGTCACGAGGGCGGGCAGCGGGCACGTCACCTCGTCGTACCCGGCCTCGGTCTGCCGCTCGACCTCGAGCGTCGTGCCGTCCGTGGACACGCCCTTGGCGAAGGTGACCGATGGCATCCCGAGCAGCTCGGCGAGCTGGACGGGCAGCGTCCCGGTGTACCCGTCCGTCGACTCGGTCGCCGCGATCACCAGATCCGGCTCGGCGCGGCGGATCGCCGCGGCGAGGGCCTTGGCGGTGGACAGGGCGTCGGAGCCGGAGAGCGCGTCGTCGCTCACGAGGATGGCCCTCGCAGCGCCCATCGCGAGCGCCGTCCGCAGGCCCGAGGTCTCGCCGCCGGGGGCCATCGACACGAGGGTGACCTCGCTGCCCTCCACGTTCCCCGCGAGCTGCAACGCCATCTCGACCCCGTACGAGTCGGAGTCGTCCATGACGAGCTTGCCCGACCGATCGAGGGTGTGGGTGACCTGGTCGAGCGCGCCGGGCACGGCAGGGTCGGGAATCTGTTTCACGCAGACGACGACGTGCATGTGCGCATTGTTGACTACCCTGCGCGCTCTCCGCCATTCCGCGCGGGGGTCCCGACGGGGCCGCCTCCCCTCCCGGCGCCCGAACCGCCGTCCGAACCGGCGCCCGAACCGCCGTCCGAACCGGCGCCCGAACCGGCGCCCGAACCGGCGCCCGAACCCCGGCCCGAACCGGCGCCCGAACCGCCGTCCGAACCGGCGCCGCCCGGTCGGAGGATCCCGATGGCCACGGACACCCGGTCGGTGATGACGGCTTGGACCCCCAGGCTCCCCATCGCGGCGATGTCGGCGTCCGAGTTCACGGTCCAGACGTGGAGGCCGAGCCCCCGCTCGCGGGCGGCGTCGACCAGATCCGCGTCGACCTGCGCCACGAACGGATGGAGCGTGGCGCAGCCGAGCCCCGCCGCGCGCTCGAGGGTGGCGGCCGCGTCGGCGCGCCAGTCGACGAGGAGGCCGCACGCCACGCCCGGGAGCACCTCGCGAGCCGCGGCGAGGGACTCGGGATCGAAGGACGAGACGAGCACCTCCGTCGGGCCTGCTCGGGAGCCCGGCCCCCGGTCGCGGAGCGAGCCGGCGACGCGCGCGGCCTCCGCCGGCCCGCCCTTGATCTCGACGTTGACCCGGAGGCCCGAGCACGCGGCGAGCGCCGCGCCGAGCAGGGGGACGTCGGGGGGCAGCGCTGCAGCAACGGCGTCGGCGACGTCGCCGACGCCGGGCACGAAGCTGTCGTGCAGCACCGCGAGCGCTCCGTCCGCCGTCATGCGGACGTCGAGCTCCACGCCGTCGGCCCCCGAGCGGCGCGCCGCGCGGAACGCTGCGAGCGTGTTCTCGCGGGGTGCAGGCTCGCCGTGGCAACCCCGGTGTGCGTAGATGGCGGTCACCCGCCCCTCCTTGCAATTCGAAGACGTTTGCTTATACTTCTCCGAGATCCGAATTCCGTGGCGGCCGCTGCGTCGGCTGGATATGTGAATTGGTTCACAACCGGAGGGCCGAGCGCATGGCACTGATGTGGAACCGGACGGTCGACTGGGACGCCGGCGACTGGCGCCGGGATGCCGCGTGCCGGAACACCGAACCCGACCTCTTCTTCCCCGTCGGGACCACCGGCCCGGCGGTGGAGCAGATCGAAGCCGCCAAGCGGGTGTGCCGTTCGTGCGAGGCGCAAGATCCCTGCCTCGACTTCGCGCTCGCCACGAACCAGGAGTCCGGCGTCTGGGGCGGGACCTCCGAAGAGGAGCGCCGCAAGCTCCGCAGGGCGTGGCTCGCGGCCCGTCGAAGCGCCGCCTCTTCCGCAGGGACGGTCGGATCGGTCGCCCCGGTCACCCTCCGGCGCTGACCGCCGCTCGTCATCGCGGCGGCGCGCATCTCGCCTGGTTCACCGATCGGCGGCTCGATGCCGCGCGTCATCGCGCCGCCGGCAGCCGGATCTCCACGAGCGTGCCCCCGCCGGCAGCGGCACCCATGGTGATCGAGCCGCCCAGCTGGCTCACGACGAGGTCCCGCACGATCGACAGCCCGAGGCTCGCCGTGCGCTCGACGTCGAAGCCCG
>JAJYGM010000382.1 GCA_021785095.1 Actinomycetes bacterium | reverse complement strand
AGTCTGGGCCAGCTGGGCGTGCAGCGAGGAGATCTCGGTCACCTGCTGCTGCTTCTGGGCGTTCACCGAGGCCAGCTTGCTGGTCTCCGGCGCCCACCAGGCGAAGTAGAAGGCGATGATCAGCACGATGACCGCCCCGATGGCGCCGAGCACCCGGGGACGCTTGAGGACGTCGGTGTTGACAGAGTTGAGCTTGCTCACTTGGGCTGCACCTCGAACTTGTTGAGGCGGCTCGACTGGATCGTCCCGAGGACGTCCAGCTGGGCCGACCAGGTGACGGTGTTCCCGGAGGGGTGCGAAAGGCCCGTGTTGCTCACGACCCTGAACTGCGACGAGGTCTCGAAGGTGTTGATCCAGGTCCGGAAGTACGGGAAGCCGAGGTTCGTCGTCATGTTGACGTTCACCGTCGCGATGACGACCGTCTCCCGCTGGGCCTGGGTCTGCGAGGCCGGCGGCGGCGTGGTGGTCGCCGGCGCCCCCGTGCTCGTCACCGGCGTCACCGGCGGCGAGTACGAGCCCGAGAACGAGGTCACCGAGCCGCCCTTCGGCGTGTCCTTCGCCAGGTCGGAGAGCACGGCCGGCCAGTTGACCTCGTTGCCGAGGATGGGGGCGACCGAGCTCTGGTCGCTCTTGATGCTGGCGTAGGCCCTGGCCGCCTTGTTCTTCTGGGCGATCTGCAGGTGCAGGGAGGTGATCTCGACCTTCTGGCTGGCGACGCCGTTCTCGGCGTTGTGGACGTCGAGGTAGCGGAGCACCCCGAGGCCGACGAGGCAGACGACGACGACCACGGCAGCCGCCAGCACGCCCCGCTCGACGCGCTGCTGGCGCCGGGCGGCGGTGATCTCGGGCGGGAGGAGGTCGAGCGACTTCACCCCTGCCGCGTCCGGAAGGGCGAGGCCGAGGACGGTCGAGACGAGCGGGTCCCGCCGCAGCAGGTCGTCCGGGCTCAGGTTGAGCGCCGTGGCGTCGACCCGGGCGAGGGCGCTGCCGGGGACGACCTCGGCCCTCGTCTGCTGCTGGAGGCGCTCGGCGAAGCCGGCGAGGCGGGCGCCGCCGCCGGTGAGCTTCACCCGGCGGACCTCGTGGCGGCTCGGCAGGGTGGAGTAGTAGTCGACCGAGCTGCGGATCTCCGTCACGAGCGACGAGGCCGCCTCGCCGGCGGCCGTGGCGGCCGCCCGGTACTGCGGGCCGGTCTTGTCGAGGTTGCGCTTGGTGCTCTCGGCGTCGTCGATCGGCAGGTCGAGGGCGCCGGCGATGGCGGCCGTGACCGTGTCGCCGCCTTCGGCGATCGTGCGGACGAAGTGCGGCACGCCGTCCTCGTGGACCACGATGGTGGTGAGGCCGCTGCCGATCGAGACGATCGCCTCCGGCCCGTTCGAGGGGATGGCCGGGTCGTAGAGCGCACGCACGAGCGCCGTCGAGGACAGGTCGACCGACATCGGCGTCAGCCCCGCGGCCGTCACCGCCGCCAGCAGCGGCTCGACGAGGTCCCGGTGGGCTGCCGCCAGCAGGACCCGACGCGCCGGGTTGCCGTCGGAGGAGACGACGTCCTCGAGCGGCCGTGCCGACAGCAGCGTCTTGTCGACCGGGAAGGGGATGACGTCGAGCGCCTGCAGCCGGACGGCCGAGTCGAGCTCGCCGTCGGGCACCCGGGGCATGTCGAGCTCACGGGTGATGGCCCGCAGGCCCGCCACACCGAGATGGACCTCCTTGGTCTTGAATCCCCCCTCCTTCATGCAGCGCTCGATGGCGCTCGCGACGGCGGTGACGTCGACGACCGTGCCGTCGACGACCGACCTCGGAGGGAGACGGACCTGGCCGAGGTTGAGCAGCTTTGCCTTGCCACCGCTCACCTGGACCTCGGCGATCCGCACTGCGCTGTTGCTGATCTCGAGGCCGAGACGCCTCGCTGACTTCGCCCCCATCAACGACTCCTGTCTGCTGCGTACGACGTCCGACTGGTGCTTCGCAACGGGTGGGGCGTCACGCGGAGGATCCGTTCTTCTGGATGATCGAGTAGATGTTGAACATCGGGAGGTACATCGAGACGACGATGGCTCCGATGGCCGCGCCCATCGTGACGATGAGGAGCGGCTCGAGGATGGAGGTGAGGCTCTCGACGGTGGCGTTGACCTCGTTGTCGTAGAAGGTGGCGACCTTGTCGAGCATGGCGTCGAGGGCGCCGGACTCCTCCCCGGTCTCGATCATCTGGGTGACCATGATGGGCATGACCGGGCTCTGGCCGAGCGAGGAGGAGAGCGAGCGGCCCTCGCGCACGCCGTCCTGGGCGGCCCGCACGGCGTCGGCCACGAGCTGGTTGCCGCTGTTGTCGGCCACGATGTCGAGCGACTCGATGATCGGCACACCGGCAGTGAGCAGCGAGGCGAGGGTGGCGGTGAAGCGGGCGAGCGCCACCTTGTGGGCGAGCGGCCCGAACACCGGCGGCTTCAGCTTGAAGGCGTCCCACTTCCGCCGCCCGTTCGGCGTCGAGATCCACTTGCGGAAGCCGATGATGATCGCCGCCACCACCGCGATGACCACGAGCAGCCAGATGCTGGCGATGACGTTGGAGATGGTGATCACGATCTGGGTCGGGACCGGCAGGGGGGCGTGCAGGGAGGCAAAGAGCTTCTTGAAGATCGGGACGACGAAGATCATGAGCGCCGTCACGATGACGATGACGAGGCAGACGACGATCGCCGGGTAGCTCATCGCCGACTTGACCTTGCTGCGCAGCTCGACCTGCTTCTCGAGTGTCGTCGAGAGCTTGAGGAGCACCATGTCGAGCTGGCCGCCGGCCTCTCCGGCCCGCACCATCGAGACGTACAGCGGCGGGAAGACCTTCGGCAGCTTCTCGATGGCCTGCGAGAGCGACGAACCCTGCTCGACGTCCTGGCGGACCGCGACGAGCGCCTCCCGGAGGGGCTTCGACTCGAGCTGGTCGGCGAGGACACCGAGCGCCCGGACGAGGGTGAGCCCGGCCGAGACCATCGTGGCGAGCTGGCGGCTCATGAGCGCCACGTCCTTCAGCTTCACCCGGTCGGTGACGCCTGGGATGTGGATCTCCTTCTTCAGGCCGACCTTGCTGGCCGCCTTGATCTCGACCGGGGCGAAGCCCATGTCGCGCAGCTTGGTCGACACGAGGGCGAGCGAGTCCGCCTCGAGCGAGCCGGAGATGAGCCGACCGTCGCGGTCGCGCACCTTGTAGTCGAAGGTGGTGGTTGGCATCGGCCGGATCAGCCTTTCAGGTGGTCGCGGAGCTCGGCCGGGTCGTGGCAGCGGTCGAAGGCGACGGCCTCGGTGATCCGGCCGTCCTTCACCGCGCGGGCGAGGCCTTGGTCCATGGTCTGCATCCCGAGAGATCCGCCCGTCTGCATGAGCGAGTAGATCTGGTGGGTCTTGGCGGAACGGACGAGGTTCCTGATGGCGGGGGTGCAGATCATCACCTCTGCCACCGGGACCCGCCCGAGGCCGGTGGCGCTGATGATCAGCTGCTGGGTGACGACCGCCTCGAGGGAGCCGGCGAGCTGGATCCTCACCTGGTCCTGCTGGGCGGTCGGGAAGACGTCGATGATGCGGTCGACGGTCTGGGGCGCATCCTGGGTGTGCAGGGTGGCGAAGACGAGGTGGCCGGTCTCGGCGGCCGTGAGGGCGGTGGCGATCGTCTCGGTGTCGCGCATCTCCCCGACGAGGATGACGTCGGGGTCCTGGCGCAGCACGTGGCGGAGCGCCTCGGCGAACGAGGTGGTGTCGGCGCCCACCTCGCGCTGGTTGATGATCGCCCGCTGGTGACTGTGGAGGAACTCGATCGGGTCCTCGATCGTCATGATGTGGAGCGGCTTGGACCGGTTGATGATGCTGATGAGCGACGCCAGCGTCGTCGACTTGCCCGAGCCGGTCGGGCCGGTGACGAGGACGAGGCCCCGGCGCAGCTCGGCGAAGCTCGAGACGACCTCGGGGAGCCCGAGCGAGTCGAAGGCCGGGATCTCGTGCGGGATCGACCGGAGCACGGCACCGATGGTCCCCCGCTGCTGGAAGACGTTCACGCGAAAGCGCCCGACCCCGACGATCATGTGGGAGGTGTCGAGCTCCCGCTCGGCCTCGAAGCGCTCCCGCAGGGTCTGGGTGAGGATGCGGTAGAGCATCTCCCTGATCTGCTCGTTGTCGAGCCGGACCACGTTCTCGATCGGCCGGAGCGAGCCGTCGATGCGGATCATCGGCGGTAGCTGGGTCGTGAGGTGGAGGTCGGAGGCACCGTTCTCGACGGCGTAGGTGAGCAGCTCGTCGAGGTCGAGGCCGCCGGTCATCCCCGAGGGCTGGAAGGACCCCGGCACGTGCCCGGCGAAGTGCTCCTCGAGCTCGTCGAGTGCCATCATCCTGCCCGTGACGGGTGCCGCTGCCGCCGCCATCTGGGCCGTCGCCGGAGGCGGAGGAGGCGGAGGAGGCGGAGCCACGACGGGCGAGTCGAAGGCCGACGAGTGTCCGTTGCCGGCGATGTCGTCGCTGAGGCTGGACTGGACCGAGGCGGCGCCGACAGGGACCTCGGCCGACATCTGCCCGAGGTCGGTCCCCTGGGTCGCCGAGGCGGTGGCGCCATCGTCCGCGCCCGAGGCGAGCCGCGGGTAGACGGCTGCCATGATGCGATCGATGCCGGCGGGATCGGCCAGGACGCAGCCGGTGATCTCCCGCTCGAGGAACTCCGACAGCTGGCGGAGCTCCGTCGACGAGATGGGCTCGGCGCAGGCGAGCGTGAGCCGGTCGTCCTCGAGCCGGTAGCCGATGGCGCCGATCTCCCGGGCGAGGAGCTCGGGGACGAGCTTGAAGGCCTCGCCCATCGGGCGGTCGGCGAAGATGTCGACGCTCTCGAGGCCCGAGAGCTTGGCGAGCTCGGCGAGTGCCACGTGCGGCTCGATCTCGTGGTGCTGGACGAGCACGGCCGCCACCGGGCGACCGGACTCCGCCGCCTCGGAGAGGGCGGAGCTCCCCGCCTCGCTCGAGACGACCCCCTTGGCGGCGAGAGCCGCGACGAGCCGCCGCGACCACTCAGATGCCTGGCGTGTTCCACCGATGCTCATGCGACCACCCTCAGCACTTCCTCGAGGCTCGTGAGACCGAGCGCTGCCTTGCGCAGGCCGTCGTGGCGGAGGGGGATCATCCCCTGCTCGACACCCAGCCGGTTGATGTCGGCGACCGAGGCTCCGGCGATGACGGAGCGCTCGATCTCCTCGGTGATGAGCAGGAGCTCGTGCAGCGCGATCCGTCCCCGGTACCCGGTCCGGCTGCAGGCCTGGCAGCCGACCGCCCGGCGAAAGCGCGGAGCTCCTTGCGGAGGCAGGTCTTCCTCGGTCCATCCGAAGGTGGCCAGCTCCTCCTCGGTGGGCTCGTACTCCTCGTTGCAGTTCTCGCAGAGCTGCCGGGCGAGCCGCTGGGCGACCACGCAGTCGAGCGAGGAGCCGACAAGGAAGGGCTCGACACCCATCTCGACGAGACGCATCGGCGTGCCGGCGGCGTCGTTGGTGTGCAGGCTTGACAGGACGAGGTGACCGGTGAGGGCCGCCTCGATGGCGATGACCGCAGTCTCCCGGTCGCGCACCTCGCCGACGAGGATGATGTCGGGGTCCGAGCGCAGGATCGA
>JAJYGM010000646.1 GCA_021785095.1 Actinomycetes bacterium | reverse complement strand
GCCGGCGGCGAGCCCGAGCGGCCACCACCCTGCACGGGTGAGAAGCACGAAGTCTCGCGCTGAGAGGTCGGAGACGAACTCGAACCGGTGCTGGTCCGCATGCGTGCGGCGCACAGCCGTTCCCGAGAGCTCGATCGCGACGTGGTGCGAGGACACCCGCACGCCGACCTCGACGCCGAGGACGCCAGAGCCACCCGCCCGCTCGCACGACTCCCGGAGCTGCTTGGCGGCCTGGGTGGCCGCGCCGGCGAACGCGCTGGAGGCCTCCTGCACCTCCCCGGTGGTCCACTGCCACGCGGCCCAAGGGACCGACCACCAGGAGATGCCGTAGACGAAGTCGACGGGCTCCCACCCTGCGGAATGCAGAAGGAGCATCTCGTCGATCGTGAGGTCCGAGGTGGTGCCTCGCAGCGCGTCGCCCTGAGCCGAAGGCGCGGGTGAGGCGACGGCGGCCACCGCGTCACGCACCGCGTCGCGGATCGTCACGGGCGAGCCTCTCCCTTCACGTCAGCCGGACGACGGGGGCGGCGTCGGGCAGCGGGTCGAAGTCCTTGAAGCGGCGCACCCGCGTGCCTTTGAGCGTGCACTGGATCGACAGGTCGCCCTCGCCGATCTCGCGTTCGGCCCTCTCGAGCGTCGCGCCGTGGAGGATGTCGGAGCCGAGCTGCTCGCGCACGCGTTCGCGCGCGAGCTGGCGGGCTGCGGCCTCGGCACGGTTCACCTGGTCGATCGGCCCGACGCCGGACACGCCGGCTGCCGCCGCCCCGTACCAATTGCCGACATTGGTGCCGGCGAGCTGGTAGTGGGTGATGCAGTAGCCCAGCATGCGGACGGCGCTCAGCGAACCGACGACGGAGACCGGGGCGAACCCGGCTTCGATCAGCTTCGCCAGACGCTGCCCGGAGAGGTACGTGCTGAAAGGGGTCGGAGGCCGGGGCGCGTCCGCCACCGCCACCGCCGTGCCGCTCGAACGGAACTCGACCGTGGATCCGCTGACGAGGGGGCCCATCGAGTCGACGACCCCGACGACGCCGGTCGCTCCGAGCGCCTTCGCCTCGTCGATCATCCGCCCGGTCGCCAGGCCCCACCCGGTCGCCCAGCTCTCCTCGAGCCATGTGAGCTCGTAGTTGGCGCCGTACATCCTGTGCTCGGCGCTCACGAACCCGTGGGGGCATTGCCACTGCTCGACGTACTGCCCGCTTCGTCTCTGGGGCGATCCCCACCCGCCTCCGAAGCCGCCGCCGCCTCCGAAGCCGCCGCCGCCTCCCATGCCCATGCCGAGCCCGCTTGTCGCCATGAACCAGCTCCATTGCATCACGGCGTAACCCTGCACGTAGCCGACCGGCTGCATCCCCATCTCCAGGCACGAGGCGAAGTCCGCGACCGAGAGCCCGGAGGACCATGCGCCTTCGGCGAAACGCCGGGACGCCGCCTCTGGGAGCTGCTCTCCGGCGGGGGTGGACATCAGCCGTCGAGCGAGATGATCGTCTTCGGCTGCGGGATCGTGAAGTCCGCGTCCGACTTTGCGACCGCGGTGCCGAGCGAGAGGAACTCGATCGTGTGGGCGCCCCACATGTGGCTCTTCTCCTCGAGGCGGACCCCGACGATGCCGGTCGCTTCCAGCTCGTTCGCCTCGTCCTGCATGCGCGTCATGGCGAGCTCTCGTGCCTCGTAGAGCGCCTGGGTGAAGTTCGGAAGCTCGACGTTGCGTCCCGCCGCGCGGACGGTCTGCCCGATCCCTCGGTGCGCGATGTGGTAGACGCAGGTCCCCATCACGAGCCCGAGCGGCACGTGTCCCGTCTGCATGAGCACCCAGAAATCCTGCCCCGAGAGGTCCGACGTGAACGGCTTCCCCTGGCGGTTGCGGTAGGAGCGGCCGTCTTCCGACTTCACAGCGGTGCCTACCGCGATGAATTCTGCGGTGTCTGCCCCCCACTCGTAGTAGTTCACGTCGAGACGCACCCCGACGACCCCGTCGGCGCCCAGCTCCGTGGCCTCGGCGTCCATGCGGTCCATCGCCAGCTGACGCGCCTCGTACATCGCCTCGGTCAGCTTGGACAGCTCCTGGCTCTGCGACCACCGCCGCGTCTGGATGCCCAGGTGGTAGATCGAGCTGCCCATCACGAAGCCCAGGGGATGGAAGCCGACCTCCTTGATGAGCAGGAACTCGTTCACCGACAGGTCGGAGGTGAACATCCCCTTGTGGCCGGGGCGGTCCTCGAGCTCCGCCAACCGGCGGCTTGCATCAGGAGGAAGCCCCTCTGGGAGCCCAGAGCTTTCGGACGCAACGTCCGGGCGCTCGGAACGCGGGGTGCCTGGCTGGCCGTCGGTGTCACTCACGTGTTGTTTCCTATCACGAGCGACTCCAGCGCAACCCTCGTCGCCTCCGTCGTCGCGGCTTCGTCGCGCAAGGCGCCGAGCAGGCGGCGCAGCCATTCGTCGATCCCCACCCGGCTGGATCGGATCCGTATGCCTCCGCTGCTCCGGCTGATCGAGCACTCGACGACGCCACGGTCCATCGTCGCGTCGAACTGCTCGTCGCCGAGCCGGATCGACAACTGCCGGATCTCCTCGGACTTACGGAAGCGGCCCGCGCGCTCGACCGCGAGGCGGTCGCCGAGCGCGTCGGAGAGGCGGGTCACGAGTGCTCGTAGGAGCACGCGCACGTCTCCGCCGTCCGCGCGCAGCAACGATGCGAGAAGGTCCAGGTCGAGCTCCTGGTCTCCCTCTCCGAGGTCTGGCACCACGCCACGAAGGCTACAGGCAGGGCGCCCTGATCGCTATCGCCTCGGCGCAGTCGACCTCAGCTGGGTTCCGGGCCCGTCCAGAGCTCATAGCTGATCCCCCAGGGCGCCCGCTCGACGCGTGGCCGGGCAGGGACGCGCAGGCCGGCGCCGCGTGCTCGGGGCCGTCATTCTTCACTTTGCCTGCTACGTCCTCTCCGCCCCATGTGCCATCCCCTGCAGAATGCGCACTCGTAGACGCCGAGAGGGGCGTGCCACATTCTCGAGCGCTCCTCCGCGGCGACGATCGCGTCCTGGCGCGTGGGGTAGCGCACCTTCGGCCGGCCGTCGGCGCGCCAGTGCGACGCGTCGAGCGTGAGCGGGCGATGCGGCAGATGGCGGGACATGCAGGCATAGTCTGCCTGCGCGGCGACGGACCTCCTCGCAACCGTCCGCTCCACGCAACCGATCGCTCGGCGCAACCGATCGCTCGGCGCATTCGGGCTGCCCGCGCCTTTCCGCACGTAGACCGACAAATATGTCGAGGAAGCCTCGTAATCGGCGATACCGTTGCGATCGCGTGAAGAAGTCGCTTTCATCATGCGCGTAGTTGCGATCCGCGAGAAGTGTGCAGTGGGATGGACGCAGGCTTCCGAGCGGCCTTCGGCGCAATGGCGCTGCACACCGGTTGCAGGTGAAAGTCCCAATGTCCCAGCAGAGCGACCAAATTTGTGTCACCGCTTGACCACGGTGCAGCCGATCGCCTAGAACGGCAGTCCCGTGACCGTCCTGTGGCGTGCCATTACGGCTGCGACGGCTGCTTTGGAGTCGATGTGCCAGGTCGCGGCGTCGGCGGTGAGAGCCGTCGCGCCCGCCCTGAGCAGCGTCGGTGCGGCGGCCGTGCTGATTGCAGCGCTGTGGGTTCACGTCGCGCCTGCAGGTGCGAGCTCGATCGGCACGCTTCAGCAGCAGGCTGCGGCGCTTTCTCACCAGATGCTGCTGGAACAGCTGCAGATCGGTGGCTTCGATCAGCAGCGTGCGGTCGACGCTGCGCGCGTCACCGCAGATGGCGCCCAGCTCCAGCAGCTGCAGACAGAGCTCGGCGCGACCCGCCGCCGGATCGGATCCGATCTCACCGAGCTGCGTGACGCCGCGGTAACGGCGTACGTCGAGGGCGGCACGCAGGCGGACGGGGCGAGCTCCACGTTCGCGGCGAGCCCCTCGAACGGCGCCTCGTCCGTCTACGCCCAGGTCTTGACCGGGGACCTCAGCGTGGCGCTCGCGAAGCTACAGACGGACCGGCAGGCGTTGCACAACGAAGAGGCGGCACAAGTCCAGATCGCAGCACAGGCGCAGAGCGCGCTGGGGAGCGCCGACGCAGCCCTCGCCTCGGCGCAGGCAACGGAGCAGGCGCTCGCGCAGCAACGTGCCAGCATTACCGGCGAGCTCGCCGTCGCCGTCGCCCAGCAGCAGGCGCAGCAGGCCGCCGCAGCTCGCGCGGCCGCAGCTCGCGCCGCCGCGGCGATCGCAGCAGCGGCGCCCTCGGGAGCCCCGCCGCCGGCAGCCCCCCCAGCGGCGCCGGCAGGCTCCACGAGCGGGGCACCCCAGTTGAACGCCTTCCTCCAGTGCGTGATCCAAGCGGAGTCGAGCGGGAACTACCAGGCAATCTCCCCGACAGGGCAGTACATGGGCGCCTTCCAGTTCTCGCAGCCCACCTGGAACGAGGCCGCGCAGCTCGCGGGCTTGCCCGCACTCATCGGCGTGCCGCCCTACGACGCCTCCCCGGCCGACCAGGACCTTCTCGCGATCGCGCTGTACAACGCCGACGGGCAGCAGCCCTGGTACGACCCCTGCCGGAACTGAGGGGGCACGTCCGATCGCGTAGGGTGCGGTCAATGACGACGGGCGTAGCGGTGGTGACCGGGGCGACGAGCGGCATCGGAGAGGCGACGGCGCGGCGCCTCGGCGCCCTGGGGTTCGACGTGATCATCGGTGCGCGTCGTGAGGGCAGGCTTCGAGAAGTCGCCGGCGACATCGGCGCGCGCTGGGCAGTCTTGGACGTCGCGGACCCCCTGTCGGTCGAGCGCTTCTGCGCGGATATCGACGAGTGCCGCGTGCTGGTCAACAACGCGGGCGGTGCGCTCGGGCTCGATCCGATCGAAGAAGCCGACGAGGACGAGTGGCGAGCGATGTACGAAGTGAACGTCCTCGGCACGTTGCGGATGACCAAGAGGCTCCTGCCGCTCCTCGAGGCGAGCGGAGACGGACACGTCGTCACTGTGGGCTCGGTCGCCGGCTACGAGCCCTACGTCGGGGGGGCAGGGTACAACGCGGCGAAGTTCGCAGAACGCGCCTTTTCGCGGGTCCTGCGCATGGAGCTTCTCGGCCGCCCGGTCAGGGTGTCGGAGGTCGCCCCCGGCTTGGTCGAGACCGAGTTCAGCAAGGTGCGCTTCCACGGAGACGCCGAACGCGCCGAGGCCGTGTACCGAGGCGTGACCCCGCTCAGCGCCGACGACGTGGCCGAGTGCGTGGCCTTCATCGTCACCAGGCCGCCTCATGTGAACATCGACACTCTCGTCGTGCTCGCTCGCGACCAGTCGGGGCCGGCGAACGTCTACCGGAGGGAGGACGGCAATTGAGCGCGCTCGCGGACCTCTTCGCCCGCGCAGACGTTCGTGCGGCACAGCGGCTCCACAGCGTCGGTGATGCTCGCCGCGCGGCGCGGAGGCGTCTTCCGGCCGTGGTGTTCGATTACATCGACGGCGCGGCGGACGACGAATTGACGATGAGGCGCAACGAGTCCGCGTTCACGAGGGTCACCTTTTGCCAGAAGACGGGGTTGGGCAAGATCGTCCCGAGCCTGCGGACCTCGGTGCTCGGGAGAGCAGTCGACCTTCCAGTGTTGCTCGCGCCCTGCGGTCTCGT
>JAJYGM010000202.1:4450-5650 GCA_021785095.1 Actinomycetes bacterium | reverse complement strand
GTCGACCACCGCGTCGGAGTCTGCAGGCAGCTCGGCACCCGCCTCCACGTCGGCCGCAGCCGCCGCGAGCTGACCTGCGGCAGCTCAGCTCCCGCTCAGCTGCATGTCGGCGATCGCGATCGTCTGGCCGGCGGCGGCTCCCGGGAGCCACTCCACGTCGCGCCCGACGTGGAGCACCCCGCGGAGCATGCGCTGGAGCGTCGATGCCACCGTGACCTCGCGCACCGGCTCCGCCAAGGCACCTGCACGGATCATCAGGCCTTCCGCCCCCACGCTGAAGTCTCCGCTCACCGTGCTCACCCCGGAGTGCACCCCGGTCACCGACTGGACGTAGACCCCGTCGCCGACGGCCGAGAGGATCCCCGGCTGGTCGAGCTCGCCCGGGGAGAGCGCGAGCGCACGGCAGCCCGCTGCGGGCGTGCCGGCGTATCCTCCACGCACGGCGGACCCCGTCGACACCGTGCCGGCGCGCCGCGCAGAGACGCTGTCGTAGACGAAGCCCTCGAGGGCGCCGCTGTCGATGAGAACGTTGCGCCGGCACGCCAGCCCCTCTGCGTCGAAGGCCGCGGCCCCGTACGCGCGCGGATCCGTGGGGTCGTCGGCGAGGGTGACGGCCCGGCTCGCCACCTCCTCCCCGACGCGCCCGGCGAAGAACGAACGGCCCTTCACGACCGCCTCACCCGAGAGAGCGGAGGACAGCACCGACAGCAGCGTGGCGACGACCCTCGGGTCGAAGACGACGATGAACCGACCCGAGCGGACCTTGCCCGCCCCGAGCAGGCGGACCGCCCGCACGACGGCCTGGTCCCCCGCGCGCTCGAGATCCAACGCATGGGCTGCCCGGCCCACGCTGAACCCGCTCCCGGTCTGGGACCGCTCGCCGTCGCCGGCGATCGCCGAGACCGAGACGTACGCAGACGTCCGCCGCGTGGTGGCTCGGATCCCCGTCGTCGAGGCGAGCGCGACCTCCACACTGGCGTCGCCGTAGTCGGCGGACTCGACCTGGCGCACCCGGGGGTCAGCCCCACGGACCATCCGCTCGAGCTCGAGGGCCATCCGGACCTTCTCGTCGGTCGAGGTGGCGGAGAAGTCCGCGTCCCACAGGTCGAGCTCTGCCGGCGCGACCCAGTCGGGCTCAGCGAGCGCGACGTGGGGGTCGGCCGTGGCATACGTCGCGTTGTCGCGCGCGTCGTCCAGGAC